>NZ_JAXOFX010000011.1:0-139252 GCF_034427655.1 Robertmurraya mangrovi | reverse complement strand
GTTTGTTTTAGGGAACAAACATTCAACATTTCTACAATAGGAGCTTTTTTTGCGTTTGTCTATAACTTCATACATCAACTTACTTATTTTGGAAGGTGTGCAAAGCCAGTGGGTGAGACCCCACAGGAGCTTGCGACGAGGAGGCTCACCGCCCGCCCCGCGGAAAGCGAAGTGCCTGAAACGGAAATCAACAGACCTATTTAAAGAGGCTAAAACAAAAAATATGGGGCTGTTCAAATAATCATAAAAATGACTATTTGGACAGCCCTTCATTTTATTTTTATAATATTATTTTTTAATCATAATTGTCATATTTACACATTAATTTCATAGCTTGTCATAAGACCGTTAAAAGAGGGTGGTTTTATGGCGTATATTATTGAAAATGCAAATTTACTCAAGGAGAAGAGGATTGAAAAAACATCACTCCTAATTAAAGAAGCACGCATTGCATCTTTGCAGACCTCATTTAAGAAATTTAAATACATGAAGATGAATGCGAACTCTTTTATCATGACCCCTCCTCATATTGTTTTAGACTCCAATATTCCATTAGAAAAGCCCTTCCAAGAAATGAAAGAGTATTATATTAATCAATTCATAAAAAAAGGCTGTACGGCTTTTGTAACACCTGTCAGAGTTGGACAAGAGTCTATGTTTCAATTACAGTTAAAAAAATGGAGAGGGAAATTAATTGGAAGCCCAATTGATTTTATTATTGGCGTCAGAATTCCAGTTCGTTTAATTACTCCTGGTATGATACGAAAATGTAAAAAGGAAAAAATCCCGGTCATCTTTATTGAAGTACAACATGTGGACGAGCTAGAACAAATACCTTGGGGCTGGATTAGGGAAGCTATGTTTCCTTATAATAGTCCGCTTGTTCCTATTTTAATGCAAGGGACGGAGCGGGAAAGGAAGCAAGCTAAACACGCTTGGAAAGAAATGATGAGCAGGGAGAAAATTCCATCAATATCTGAAGAGATAGAAGAGCTCGTGCCTATTTCTTATAATAACCTTTGTAAAATAGGGATTCTTCCTTTAAAATCTCATATCCATCCAGGTGGAGAATTAAGTTATAATTTTTATGAGGTAAGTAGGGGAATCAGAAATATTGATGAACTGCAATTATTTCATTATCATAATCATAGGCTAGTAATCACTGTTCATAAAGGCTCTGTTATTCGAGCGGGCGAGGAAGTTTTATATCGCCCAGGATTTGGGGAGCATGTAATAATAAATACCCCCTCATTCTTTGCAAACAAAGACGAATAGTATAGAAAGGGACGTCAAATGGAATTTGTAGATAAAATCATTACTCAATTAGAGAACGGTCAGCACGAGGAAGCTCTTAAAGGATACAATATTGTATTAAATGAAGGTACTAACGAAGAAAGATTTACCCTAGGTGAAGAGTTATTACACATTGGGTTTATTGCTGAAGCAAAAGCATTGTTTGAAAAGCTATTGTTAGCCTATCCAGAAGAAGGAGAATTATTAGTTCTTTTTGCTGAAGCATGCATGGAACTAGGTGAAGAAGAAGAAGCCATTCTTGCTTTAGACAAGATCAATGAAAATGATCCGAGTTATCCTCAAGGATTATTATTGTTAGCTGATTTATATCAAATGGACGGGCTATATGAAGTCAGCGAGCAAAAGTTACTAAAAGCTAAGGCTGCATTGCCAGATGAGGTCATTATTGACTTTGCTTTAGGTGAATTATATTTAGAAGAAGGAAAATTCTTAGAAGCGATAAGATCCTACCATGCCGTTCTCCCGAAAGAAACCGTAATCGCTGGTGTGAATGTACATCAAAGACTGGGAGAAGCTTTAAGCGCGGGAGGATCATTTGAGGAAGCTATTCCTCATTATGAAAAAGCCCTTGAAGAAAAGTTAGAAATTAATACCTTATTCAACTATGCTTTTACAGCCCTTCAAGCAGGATATAATAAAACAGCGATTGAAAAATTTAATGAACTAAAAGCTCTTGATCCTGAATATCATTCATTATATCTATATCTTGCAAAGGCATATGAGCAAGAGGAAGAGATAGATCAAAGTTTTGAAACCATAAAAGCAGGTATAAACCTGGATGAGTATAATAAAGAACTGTATTTCTATGGTGGAAAGCTTGCCCTTAAGTTAGGAGTAGAGGAAGAAGCAGAGCGTTTACTTCGAGAGGCACTTGCTCTTGATCCTGAATTTTTGGAGGCTGCATTAACATTAAACAAAGTACTCATTCATCAAGAAAAGTATGAAGAAGTTTTGGAAATCTGTGAGCTTATCCAATCAAATGGGTTAGAAGAGCCCCAATTAATCTGGGACGAGGCTCATGCTCTTTGGCACTTGGAACAATATTCACAGGCATTAAACAAATATGAAGCTGCATATAATTATTTTAAGAATCATTCGGAGTTTCTTTCAGACTATGGATATTTTCTAATAGAGGAAGGAAAAAGGGACGCAGCCGTTGAAATTTTTACTAGGCTTCAGCAAATGGATCCAGCCAACGTAGAATTTGAAGAAGTTCTACAGAGACTAACCGATGATTTTAATCATGAGTGATTCAATTTATAGTTGAATGCAGAGGAGGGAAACTACGATGACAACCCCTGTATCTGTCAACGAGAAAAAGGACTTTATTCGCTGGTTTCTCAATCATTATCAATTAAAGAGACGAGAATGTGTATGGATTCTGAACTATTTGATGAGTCATGACCAGTTAATGGAGAAGGTACACTTTGTTGAACAAGCGCAATATTGTCCTCGCGGTCTAGTAATGTCTACACATTGTGTAGATGAAGTACCTTTTAGGTTTTATAAGGAAAATATTATGACTACCGATGCAGAGAAATCTTTTCATGACATTCGTTTAAACAGGGATGAAGAAATCTTTATTCAATTAAACTTTTATGCTTCCAATCAGGCACATCAGTATGTAGCTGTACTCGAGGAAAACCCTTTTATGCCAAAAAATCTTCAAATTAGTGAGAAAGATCGTATTATTGCAGAACAGTTTCTCTCTACTAGCATAAAAAAGTTCCAAAAAGAAAAGCTTCTACAACTGATCGATGAAGCACTGGACCAACAAAATGAAAAGGCATTTGCGACATTAACAGAACAACTAAAAAGATTAGGAAAAAATGAATGATAGGAGGCTTGCTTTTATAGCAGGCTTTTTATTATGTTTTCTACTTAAAACTCATAAACTATAAAAACTATTTTTGTTCTTAACTCTTCTAAGTGGTATGATTGATAATGATTTTACTGTGATGGAGTGATGATGAATGAAGTGGGTTTCTCAAGATATTGATATGTATTTAAAGTCTAAGGAGTATGTGGATACGGCTGTTTTACCTCTTTTACCCGTTTCCTTTAATGACGATATAAAACAATCCGTTTCGATGACAGAGTTTATCACATTACTTTCTATTCAATTAGAAAGACAGTTTAGAGGAAGACTTGTAATGTTACCTGGATTTTCTTATATGAAAAGTCAGTCAATGGACAAGCTTGTTGAGGATATAAAGGGATGGGAAGAAGAGTTATTAAAACAAGGCTTTAAGCATGTATTTCTAGTCACATCTGACAGTGAGTGGAAGAAGAGTGAGGGTGAATTACAGGGCGAATTAATTTGGTTACCTTCTATTCCACTTGAACATATGGACGAGAATTATAAGGTTTCAATATTAGAGGACCAAGTCAAACAATTATTAAATTTATTTGTACAAAAATGGCAAGTTAGTGAATAAGGGAAATTTTAGTCACACAGTTGCCATTGTTTAGCTAAGTATTATATTGACCTAGTGTTAAGATTGATATAATATGGTTATGTCCTAGTTTTATATTGTGTTGAATTTTGTCCGTTGGACTCAACTTTATAATAGAGGGGGGAAAAGTATGAGCAAACATCGCGTTTCAAGACGTCAATTCCTAAATTATACACTTACTGGTGTAGGCGGTTTCATGGCTGCAGGGATGCTAATGCCAATGGTTCGCTTCGCTATCGATCCAGTATTGAAAGCTGAAGAAGGTGGAGATTACATTGCTACTCCACAGAAAGTAGCCGATCTTACAGCTGAACCGACACGAGTTGACTTTTCTTTTGAGCAAAAAGATGCTTGGTACACTTCAGAAGTAACAAATACTGCATGGGTTTACAAAGATGAAAAAGGTGAAATTGTTGCATTATCACCTGTTTGTAAACATTTGGGCTGCGTAGTTGACTGGAATAAGGATAAGGCCAATCCAAATCACTTCTTCTGCCCGTGTCATAACGGTCTATACACAAAAGACGGAACCAACGTACCTGGTACTCCGCCGCTTGCACCGTTAGATGTCTTTCCATTTATTGAAAAAGACGGTTATTTACACTTAGGAAAAGCAAAACCAAGAGGGGAGGCGTAATAATTGTTAAACAAAATTTATGATTGGGTAGATGAACGTTTAGATATTACGCCCCTTTGGCGAGATATTGCTGACCACGAAGTACCAGAACACGTAAATCCAGCGCATCATTTCTCAGCGTTCGTTTACTGCTTTGGTGGGTTAACGTTCTTCGTAACTGTAATTCAAATCTTATCCGGTATGTTCTTAACAATGTACTATGTTCCGGATATCAAAAATGCTTGGGAATCAGTTTATTATTTACAAAATGAAGTTGCTTTCGGACAAATCGTTCGCGGTATGCACCACTGGGGTGCTAGCTTAGTTATCGTAATGATGTTCTTACATACGTTACGTGTATTCTTCCAAGGAGCGTACAAGAAGCCACGTGAACTTAACTGGGTTGTTGGGGTTCTAATTTTCTTCGTTATGCTAGGTCTTGGATTCACTGGATACTTATTACCTTGGGATATGAAAGCATTATTTGCTACAAAAGTAGGTATTCAAATTGCTGAGTCTACTCCTTTAATAGGTAAACAAGTTAAGATTTTATTAGCTGGACATGCAGATATCACGGGTGCTCAAACACTTACTCGTTTCTTTGCTATCCACGTATTCTTCTTACCTGCAGCATTGTTAGGATTAATGGGAGCTCACTTCCTAATGATTCGTAAACAAGGTATTTCAGGTCCGTTGTAAGATTCACAAATATGTAGAATTGCAAGTTGTATAAAAGGAGGGGGATTGTTCGATGCATCGTGGTAAAGGTATGAAGTTCGTAGGTGACTCACGTGTACCTGCGGAAGGTCGTATGCCTAACATTCCAAAAGATTATTCGGAATACCCTGGTAAAACGGAAGCGTTTTGGCCTAACTTCCTTCTAAAAGAATGGATGGTAGGTGCCGTATTCCTAATTGGTTATTTATGTTTAACAATTGCTCATCCATCTCCTTTAGAGAAAATGGCTGATCCAACTGATACAGCATATATTCCATTACCAGACTGGTATTTCTTATTCTTATACCAATTATTAAAGTATACTTATGCTTCTGGTCCTTATAACGCGATTGGTGCGTTTATTATTCCAGGACTTGCTTTTGGTGGACTATTATTAGCTCCATTTATTGATAGAGGACCTGAGCGTCGTCCATCAAAACGCCCGTTAGCAACAGGTTTCATGTTACTAGCATTAGCGGGTATTACATTCTTAACTTGGGAGTCAGTTGCTTATCATGACTGGGAAGCAGCAAAACAACAAGGTAAGATTGTTGCAGAAGTTGAGTTTGATAAAGAATCAGATGGTTATAAACTACTTGAAGCAAATAGCTGTTTAGACTGTCATGGTGGAGATCTTCAAGGTGGAGTAGGACCAGCGTTAATTGACACAGGTCTTTCTGTAGATGAAATTACTGGAGTTATCCAAAATGGTCAAGGTGCTATGCCTGCTGGACTATTCAAAGGTTCAGATGAAGAGCTTAAAGTATTAGCTGAATTTATCGAATCATTAAAGAGTAAATAAGATTTTAAAAGGTTGACGAAATTCGTCAACCTTTTTTTGATTATTTTCCCTTGTTAAAGAAGGAGAAAATCAGATTGATTATGTTTTAATGATAAATTTTGTTAAAATATTTAATAGGTGATAGAGAGCTTATTTAATATAGAGAAGAGGCAAGAAACATGAATTGGATTTATACTATTTTATCTAATCGATCTATTCTATGGTTATTATTGATTGTTAACCTTTTTGGAACTATCTATGGTTATTATTGGTATCGCTATCAACTAGCTGATACGCCTAGTCACTTCCTACTTTTTGTACCAGATAGTCCAACTGCCAGTTTATTTTTCTTATTCGTATTAGTAGCCTTCCTACTTAGAAGAAATTGGCCTTTAATAGAAGCATTGGCTATCGTTACTCTATTCAAATATGGGATTTGGGCAGTCGTAATGAATTATTTAGTATTTGTTGTATCAGGAGAGTTAGATATAACCGGTTTTATGTTAATGTTCTCTCATGGTGCAATGGCATTACAAGGTTTACTATACGCTCCTTTTTATCGCTTTAAGGCATGGGATTTAATGATAGCTGCAATTTGGACCTTACATAACGATGTAATTGATTATGTGTTCATGATGCTTCCTAGGTATCATATGCTGAATTCTTATATACCAGAAATCGGCTATTTTACATTTTGGTTAAGTATTTCTTCACTAGCAATAGCGTATTACTTGGTGGTTAGAAAAAATAGATATACGTTAAATCTCTAAACTTTTTAGGTATGAAAAAAATTATAATTCTGGTCTAACCTTGTCCAATGCCTCATAACATCTTAATAATAGAGCTTTGTTCTATAAATTTTTAAATAATAGATAGAATCTCATTACTCATGAGACTGAGTAAAATGAAGTTTTATTTATTAATTTGTAGATGAAAGCATAGTAGTTATGTTGTGGGGGGACAAGGATGAAATTAAAGTCGGTTATTTTCTCATTATTCATTTTCTTACTAGTAGCACCTTTATCAATACATGCATCTCAAGAATCAGCAATAGATAAGCTTGAATTAATATCTGATGAAGCCCTTCAAATGGTTAAATCCTCCCGTTATGAGGATGCTAAGAAGCTGCTTGATTATTTTTCTGAACAATTTTTAACCTATACCATGGATGATCGACCTTTTTCTATGGATGAACTTAGAATTGTCACAGTTGCACATAATGATGCGGTGGAAGCGACTACTGATGCAAATATGTCCCATAATGAGAGAGTGAATCGAGTAACTAAATTCCGATTAGTAATGGATGCTATTACATCCTCTCACCAACCAATGTGGACCGAAATGGAAGGGCCGATTCTTACTGTTTTTGGTGGATTAAAAGAGGCTGCAGTAAATGGGGACAATGAAGACTTTCACTCAAAATTAAATTCATTTCTTTCTATGTATGATGTCATTTATCCAAGCTTGAAGCTAGACATTGCAGCGGATAGAATACAAAAGCTTGATGCTAGAATTAATTTTATTGATCATTATCGCCCTCGAGTGTTAACAGAAGCATCTAGCCAGAAGGAATTAGAGATTTTAGAAAGTGACTTAAAGAATATTTTTGACGAAATGACCGAAGATGATGCAGATCCTTCTCTTTGGTGGGTAATAATCTCAACGGGTAGTATTATTATTGTTACATTATCTTATGTTGGTTGGAGAAAATATAAGGGAGATAAGGAAATAGAGAAAGCTAAACAGCGTTCAAGCAAGCTGAAAAATTGACACGATATGGCCTCCTTTATAAAATTAAAGAGAGCTATTCTTGTATATTTTATTCATTAAGCAACATATAACCCTTAATATTAGATACCCATACAA
Organism: Robertmurraya mangrovi; assembly: GCF_034427655.1. Classification (NCBI taxonomy): domain Bacteria; kingdom Bacillati; phylum Bacillota; class Bacilli; order Caryophanales; family Bacillaceae; genus Robertmurraya; species Robertmurraya mangrovi. The sequence goes on along the minus strand of NZ_JAXOFX010000011.1, from coordinate 131,502 downwards.
AAATATGCTTATAACAACATGAATTTAGAGGTGGAGGATTAAAATGGGATTCGGATTTTTAATCTACTTTGTTTTAATCGTTGCTATTCCTTTATGGGCTCAATTTAAAGTTAAAGGAGCTTATAAAAAGTATTCTAAAGTACCTTCTTCTTCCTATATGAGGGGTGCAGAGGTTGCTAGGAAGATATTAGATTCAAATGGTCTATATCATGTAGGGGTAGAGGAAACAAGAGGTGTGTTAACCGACCACTATGATCCCAGATCAAAAACAGTACGACTTTCATCGGAAAACTTCCATGGACATTCTGTTGCTGCTGCAGCTATTGCAGCACATGAAGTTGGTCATGCTATGCAAGACCAAGAGGAATATGCATTCTTACGTTTCCGTCATGCATTAGTTCCTGTTGCCAATATTGGTTCGAATTTCTCTTGGATTTTAATATTAATTGGTATTCTAGCTAGTATGAGTCAGATGCTACTATTAGGTATTATTTTTATGGCAGCTGCAGTACTTTTCCAAGTAGTGACGTTACCAGTCGAATTTAATGCTTCAAATAGAGCAATGGATCAGGTTGTTTCACTAGGTGTCATTCGTAATGATGAAGAAAGAGAAACGAAAAAAGTCTTGAATGCCGCAGCATTAACATATGTAGCAGCAGCAGCCGTTGCCGTACTTGAATTAACACGTCTTATTTTAATTTATACAGGAATGACAAGGGACGAATAACAAAAAACCAGCCGTATGGCTGGTTTTTTGTTTCATAAGATAAATAAATTTCCTGAAGTTAGACAACAGTCTAGCTCCAGCGCCTAGCCCCTCGAGTCAAATAACCTTCCATCCTAAAAATCAAAAAACCAGACTTTTAGGATGGAAGAACATTTGCTTGTCGGGGCTAACCAAGGCGCTTGCGCTTTTCAATGTTCAATCGGTTTTTTATTCTCATCTAAAGTAAAGCCTTCACCTAGTACATCATGAACGACACTAACAGAAACGAATGCATGAGGGTCAACGGAAGTGATGATATTTTTCAACCTGACAATTTCATTTCTTCCTACCACACAATATAAGACTTCTCTATCTTGCTTAGTAAATGATCCGTGCCCCTTTAGGACTGTTACACCGCGTTCCATTTCTATCATAATTTTTTCGGCGATTTCCTGATTCTTTGGAGAGATAATCATGGCTCCCCTTGCCGAGTAGGCACCTTCTTGCATAAAATCAATCACTTTTGCTCCTACAAAAACAGCTACCAGTGTGTACATGGCTTCTTGGTAGGTTAAGTAAAAAATGAGGGAGAGAGTAATAACAACAGCATCAAACATGAACATCGTTTTCCCCATACTCCAACCAACATATTTATTCACAAGTCTTGCTATGATATCGACACCACCAGTAGTTCCACCGAATCGGAAGATGATACCTAAACCGATCCCGATAAATACACCGGCGAATAAAGAAGCTAGAGCTAAATCATCATTTAACGGCATTTCAATTTGATATCTTTGAAAAATCCATAAAAATACCGATACACTAACTGTTCCTATGATTGTGTAAAGAAAAACATTTTTACCTAGTAGCTTCCATCCAATGATAAATAGGGGGATATTTAATATTAAGTTTGTATAGGAAGGGTCTAACTCAAATAAGAAAAACAGTAATAATGTGATTCCTGTAAATCCCCCTTCTGCCAAGTTATTTTGCATATTAAAGTGGACAATACCAAAGGAGAATATGGCAGAACCTAATAATATAAAAAAGATATTTTTAATTTTTAGTCCAAAGACCATTTTTACAATCCTCTCTTTTCCTAGAATGACTATATGTATTAAGGCGTTATAATTATAAGTGATGTGTATGTTAATGGCAACTTATGTTAAACTTATCCCATTCATATTATTTACAGGTTTCCATTATAAGTTGTTTTTTAGCCATAAGAAGTTACCTTAATTATTAAACTGCATAGGATACTAATTAAAATCAAAAATATTTGTAAAAGTCCCCTAATTTAGCTAACATGAGAGAGAAATATACTGTTATTTACATAAAGGGAAACAACCGTTTTAGATTAGAGACTTTACATAAGCTGAATGTTAAAACTTGAGGTGAAATAATGGAAAATCATAAATCAATGAAAGAACTTCAAAACGAAGTCGATCAATACATCAGTCAGTTTAAAGAAGGATATTTTAGCCCATTGGCAATGCTTGCAAGAATGACAGAGGAATTAGGAGAGCTTGCAAGAGAGGTTAATCATTATTATGGAGAAAAGCCTAAAAAGGATACGGAGAAAGAAAATACCATTGAAGAAGAACTAGGGGATATGCTTTTTGTACTTATATGCTTTGCTAATTCCTTAAATATAGATTTAGAAGAGGCACATAATCGAGTGATGAACAAATTTAATACAAGAGATAAAGATCGTTGGACTAGAATTGAAGATGCGGAGAGTGAAACAAATGAGTAACGTGAAAATTGTTATAGCAGGTCCTAGAGGAAGAATGGGAAGAGAAGCAGTAGGTCTTGTCATGAACACCGAAGAGTTTGAGTTAGTAGCGGTGCTTGATCATAAAAATGAAGGTAAGCTACTTAGTGAAATCGAAGGGTTTCATAACTGTGATGTGCCAATCTATTCAAATATAGAAGCTTGTTTTCAAGATGTCCAAGTAGATGTATTAATTGATTTAACAACGCCTGAATTCGGGATGCATCATGCGAGAACAGCACTACAATATGGTGTCAGACCAGTGGTAGGAACGACTGGATTTTCTAAGGATGACTTAATAGAGTTAGAAAATTTATGTCAGGAAAAAGAGCTAGGTTGTATTATTGCACCTAACTTTGCTTTAGGGGCAGTATTAATGATGAAGTTTTCGCAAATGGCAGGGAAGTATTTCAATCATGTTGAAATTATTGAGTTGCACCATGATCAAAAACTGGACGCGCCATCAGGAACGGCTGTTAAAACGGCAGAAATGATTGCAGAAGTTCGTGAAAAAGTGGAACAAGGGCATCCAAACGAAAAAGAAACAATAGATGGAGCAAGAGGTGCCAACTTTGAAGGAATGCATATTCATTCCGTTAGACTTCCAGGGTTAATTGCCCACCAACAAGTTATGTTTGGTTCAGAAGGACAAACGTTAACGATCCGTCATGATTCTTATAACCGTGGATCCTTTATGTCTGGAGTGAAATTAGCTGTTGATACAGTTATGAAAATTGATACGTTTGTTTATGGTCTAGAAAATATAATGGAATAGAGGGGATCTCATATGAATATTGCCTTGATTGCTCATGATAAGAAAAAAGATGATATGGTACGGTTTGCTATTGCATATAAAGACATCTTAGCTACTCATACTTTGTATGCAACAGGGACAACAGGACTTCGTATAAATGAAGCTACTCAATTAAATATTCATCGTTTTCAATCAGGCCCCCTAGGTGGAGATCAAGAAGTAGGGGCTATGATTGCTAACAATAAGATGGATATTGTTATTTTCTTTAGAGACCCATTAACCTCACAGCCTCATGAACCAGACGTTTCTGCACTTATTCGTTTATGTGATGTTTATTCTGTTCCATTAGCAACCAATATGGGGACTGCGGAGGTACTGATTAGAGGGATCGAACGTGGGGATTTATCTTGGAGAAATATTGTCAATGGAAAAATAGGAGAGAATCATGCAAGTGAATAAATTACATATATTAGCTTTCGGTGCTCATGCCGATGATGTAGAAATTGGTATGGGAGCAACAATCGCTAAATACTCTCTTCAAGGAAAAAGGGTAGGGATTTGCGATTTAACTAAAGCTGAGCTTTCTTCAAATGGAACAATAGAAACTAGAAAAATAGAGGCTGCCCATGCAGCTGAAATTCTAGGAGTCAGAGTTCGGGAAGCACTCGATATCCCTGATAGAGGTATTTATTTAAATGAAGAATCGATTCACAAAGTGGTTAATGTAATTAGAAAATACAAACCAGAAGTAGTATTTGCCCCTTATTATGAAGATCGTCATCCTGACCATGGGAATTGCGCAAGGCTAGTGGAGGAAGCTGTATTTTCTGCTGGGGTAAGTAAATTCATAACTAATGACGATCTTCCTGCTCATCGTGTAAAACGTCTTTATTTTTACATGATTAATGGGTTTCATAAACCGGATTTTGTAATTGATGTATCCGACTATATAAACAAAAAGGTCGATAGTCTAAACGCATATAAAAGTCAATTCACTAAAATAGAGGGGAGTATCGATACTCCGCTAGTTAATGGATACATAGAAACAGTAGAGTCACGAGAAAGGCTTTTCGGACAATCCGTTGGGGTTAAATATGCTGAAGGATTTAAATCGAAGGTGCCCGTAATGATTAGTCGTGATTTATTAGGAGATATAGAATGAAAAATCAATTAAAAATAGGAATTACATGTTATCCGACAGTCGGGGGATCGGGTGTCGTTGCTACTGAGCTAGGAAAAATGCTAGCTGAAAAAGGTCATGCTATTCATTTTATTTCCTCTAGCTTGCCTTTTCGTCTGAATAAAATGTATCACAATATTTACTACCATCAGGTTGAAGTAAATCAATACTCGGTTTTTCAATACCCTCCGTATGATATTGCTTTGGCTAGTAAAATGGCTGAAGTAATTAAAAGAGAGGAACTAGATTTATTACATGTTCATTATGCGATTCCCCATGCAGTATGTGCGATTTTGGCAAAGCAAATGAGTGGAAGAGATGTAAAAATTATTACGACCTTGCATGGTACCGATATAACGGTGTTAGGCTATGATCCTTCGTTAACAGATGCAATCAGATTTGGAATAGAAAAATCGGATATTGTTACGGCAGTATCTAATTCTTTAGTTTCCCAAACATATGATTTAATTAAACCGGATAAATCTATTGAAACGGTCTATAATTTTATTGATGAACGAGTATATAAAAAGTTGAATCCTAGTCATTTAAAAGAAAACTATGGTATTCAGGAAGATGAAAGAGTCATTATCCACGTCTCCAATTTTCGTGCAGTTAAGCGAGTTCCTGATGTGATTAAGACTTTTGCAAGAATTGTGGAGGAAACCCCCGCTAAACTTTTACTTGTTGGTGATGGTCCAGAAATGTCAGTGGTCTGTAAACTAGTTGGCGAACTAAATCTAAGTGGGAAGGTCTTATTCCTAGGTAAACAAGATAATCTTGAAGAACTCTATTCGATTAGTGATTTAATGCTACTATTATCCGAAAAGGAGAGCTTCGGTTTAGTAGCTTTAGAAGCTATGGCTTGTGGAGTTCCTTGTATTGGTACGAATGTGGGAGGAATTCCTGAAGTGATTAGAGATGGAGAGACAGGTTTTATTTGTCAATTAGGAGATATTGAAACCATTGCGAGTAAGGCTATTACTTTATTAACAAATGATCAATTACATCGTGATTTCTCCAGTCATTCTGTGCAGCTGGTGGAAGATAAATTCAGAGCTGATTTGATTGTAGAGCAATACGAGGAACTCTACTATAGCATATTAAAAAAAGGTGAAATGGTATGAATGAAGCCTTTGTAAAGGCAGCACCAATCTTAATAGAAATTGAAAAAGCGGGATACGAAGCTTATTTTGTTGGTGGTTCGGTGAGGGACTTTCTCCTTAAGAAAGAGATTGATGATGTGGATATTGCAACCTCTGCTACGCCGGAAGAAATTAAATCTATTTTTTCAAAGACTATTGATGTAGGTATCGAGCATGGTACGGTTGTTGTCCTTTTTCAAGGAGCTAGCTATGAAATTACCACCTTTCGAGCCGAAGCGGAGTACCGTGATTTTAGAAGACCTTCCGAAGTAGCGTTTATCCGCTCTTTAAAGGAAGACCTTCAAAGAAGAGATTTCACCATGAACGCGATAGCCATGGATAAAGAGGGACAATTATTTGACCCTTTTAATGGACAACAAGCAATTACTGAAGAAGAAATTGTAACCGTTGGAGAGGCAAGCGAAAGATTTCAAGAAGATGCGTTAAGAATGATGCGAGCGGTCCGGTTTATGAGTCAACTATCTTTTAATATTGAAAATGGAACGTCTCAAGCCTTAATAGAATACGGGCATTTGCTTGAACACATTGCTGTTGAAAGAAAAACAGTAGAATTTGAAAAATTATTAAGTGGTAAAAATCGATTAAAGGCTATTGAATTACTCATTCAAACTAAACTTTATCAATACTTGCCAGGTCTATCTGGATATGAAAAGGGATTACTAGAATTGGTAAGTTTCGACATTAGGGAACTTGATTTAAATGAGACTTGGTCGATCATGATTAAAGTGTTAGGAATTCATAATGTGGAGAGATTCCTGAAAAAATGGCGTCTTCCTACTAAGCAGATTAGAACCATAAATAAACTTACTGCTAAGTTAGAAGTAAGAAATCAACGTGAATGGTCAAGAGAAGATTTATACGAAACTGAATGGCCAGAAGTAGCAAGTGTGGAAAAAATATTTAATGTGTTAAATCACCGACCTACTTTTTCAAACATTCACGAGGTAGAGAAAAAATATAGAGAGATCCCCATAAAAAATAGGGGGGAACTAAAGGTAACAGGTACGGACTTAATGGAATGGTATAACCTTAAGGGTGGACCTTGGATTAACGATTCATTAGGAAAGATTGAACAAGCCATATTATCAGGTAAAGTTTCTAATGAGAAAGAACGAATAAGGGAGTGGCTGATGAGGTGCAATCACAATTAAGAAAACAACTCATCGACGCGTTCACGAACAATAAAGATGAATTTTTATCCGGGCAGTATTTAGCGGATTTAATTGGCTGTTCGAGGACGGCTGTTTGGAAGCACATGGAGGAACTTAGAAAAGAAGGCTTTGAATTAGAGGCAATTAGAAAAAAAGGATACAGAATAGTGAAGACACCAGAAAACATTACAGCAGACGAAATTAGATTTGGATTGAAGACTAAATTTTTAGGACAATCTATTCATTACGAGGAAAGTGTAGAATCTACTCAAAAAATTGCCCATCGTTTAGCTTACGACCAGGCAGCAGAAGGAACGGTTGTCGTTGCAGAAGAGCAAGTGGCAGGTAGAGGTCGAATGGACCGTGTTTGGCACTCTCCGAAGTATACCGGTGTATGGATGAGTATTATTTTAAGACCCAATATTCCTATACCTAAAGCACCACAACTAACTTTATTAGCTGCTGTAGCAGTTGTTCAGGCAATTGAAGAAGTTACAACTGTTACTCCGCAAATAAAATGGCCAAACGACATCCTTATTAATGGTAAAAAAGTTACTGGAATTTTAACTGAACTACAGGCTGAGGCTGATCGTATTAATTCAGTGATTATCGGAATTGGAATTAATGTTAATCAACAAATGGAGGATTATCCAGAGGAACTAAGAACTATTGCGACCTCCCTTTCAATTGAGAGCGGTAAACGAATTAATAGGGCAGACTTAATTCGTTCAGCGTTTAATCGATTAGAACATTTATACGAGCTTTATTTAGAAAAAGGATTTCTTCCTATTAAGCTTTTATGGGAAAGCTATGCTATCAGTATTGGTAAAATGATTACTGCTAGAACGTTGTCAGGTAGTATTCGAGGAAGAGCACTAGGAATCACGGAGGACGGAGTATTAAAGATTGAAGATACTGAAGGAATTGTCCATCAGGTGTACTCTGCTGATATTGAACTAGAGTAGGCACAAAAGAATAATACATTTTTGTTACATATTTCTATACACGAAAAAACTTATAGAATCAATGATTTAATAATGTTATAATTTTCTCGGGCAGTATCTTTTTTGAACTGCACCTTTCTTTAGTTAACCAAATTATACCTAAATTTAATTTAAAAAGTGTCTGCCTAGATCCATACGGACCGGGACAGAGGGATGAAACTACACTTGAGATTAAAGGGATTCCTTCTGCTTATTTGGAATCCCTTTTATTATGACTATATATGACGCACGTTTTGTCTCCTCTTCCACAAAAGGAGGAAAAAAATGATGAAGCAAACAACAGATTTCTTAAAAATGAAGCAAAATGGTGAAAAAATAGCCATGCTTACTGCTTACGATTATCCATCAGCTGTTCAGGCTGAAAAAGCTGAAGTAGATGTTATTTTGGTTGGAGACTCGTTAGGTATGGTTGTATTAGGTTATGATTCTACGATTCCTGTAACGATGGACGATATGGTACATCATGGTAAAGCCGTACGAAGAGGCGCAAAAAATACTTTTGTTGTGGTAGACATGCCATTTATGAGTTATCATCTTTCTGTTCGAGATACCCTTCTTAATGGTACGAGATTAATGCAAGAAGCAGGTGCTAACGCCGTTAAATTAGAAGGAGCAGATGATGTCATTGAGCATATCGCAGCACTGACTAAAGCTGGTGTACCAGTTGTTGCCCATCTTGGTCTAACCCCGCAGTCTGTTGGTGTTTTAGGGGGCTACAAAGTTCAAGGGAAAAATACGGAAGCTGCTTTAAAACTATTTGAAGATGCGAAAAAGTGCGAACAGGCTGGAGCATTCTTGCTAGTTCTTGAATGTGTACCAAAACAATTGGCTAGAGAGATTTCCCAATCCATTAACATTCCAACTATTGGGATTGGTGCGGGTATAGAATCTGATGGACAGGTTCTAGTCTACCATGACGTTTTAACATATGGTGTGGATCGAGTACCGAAGTTCGTTAAAAAGTATGCCAACTTAAATGAACTAGCTATAAACGGAATTAAGACATACGTAAAAGAAGTAAAACAAGGAGCCTTTCCTTGTGATGAGCATAGCTTTACTATGAAAGAAGAAGAGCTACAAGGGTTGTACGGAGGAAAAAAATGATTACAATCACAACCATAAAAGAAATGCAGGCTTTTGTGTTAGAGAAAAAAGAGCAACAAGTCTCAGTTGGATTTGTTCCTACTATGGGTTATTTACATGAGGGTCATAGAAGTCTCATGAAAAAAGCGAGACAAGAGAACGACTTACTTGTATTGAGTATCTTTGTTAATCCACTGCAATTTGGTCCAAATGAAGATCTAGAAAGCTATCCTCGTGATTTTGATAGAGATGCTGAGATTGCGAAGGCAGAAGGTGTCGATGTAATCTTTTTCCCATCAGCGGAAGAGATGTATGGACGTTACTCTTCGGTTCAAGTAAACGTTAAGGAACGTACAGATGTATTATGTGGAAAATCTAGACCGGGTCATTTTGATGGTGTGGCCACAGTGTTAACAAAGTTATTTAATATTGTACTTCCTAATAGGGCTTACTTTGGCTTAAAAGATGCTCAACAAGTGGCCGTGGTACATGGACTTGTTTCGGACTTCCATTTTCCTATTGAAATTGTCCCCGTAGAGACAGTAAGGGAAGAAGATGGCCTTGCTAAAAGTTCTAGAAATGTGTACCTGTCAGATAAGGAGCGTAAGGAAGCTCCGATTCTATATAAGAGTCTACTAATGGCGAAGGAAAAAGTACAAAGTGGTTTGACTGATGAAATCAAAATCATTTCCGAAATGAAAGAAATGATTGAAGGTCGGTCGTCAGGTAAGGTAGACTATATAGAGATTTATTCTTACCCTGAGTTAAAAAAAGTCGAACCATTAGAAGGAAAAATCATTATTGCTCTAGCTGTTAAATTCAATAAAGCTCGTTTAATAGATAATATTATTTTTAGTGTAAATGAATAGGGGGAGACAGCATGTTTCGCACCATGATGAATGGTAAAATACACCGTGCAAGAGTGACTGAAGCAAATTTAAATTATGTAGGAAGTATTACAATTGACTCTGATATTCTAGATGCAGTTGGAATGGTTCCAAACGAAAAAGTTCAAATCGTAAATAATAATAACGGTGCTAGATTTGAAACTTACATCATCCCGGGAGAAAGAGGGACGGGAGTTGTTTGTTTAAATGGGGCAGCTGCTAGATTAGTTCAAGAAGGTGACGTTGTTATCATCATCTCATATGTAATGGTAGCTGAAGAAAAAGTACCAACACACAAACCAAAAGTAGCCATTATGGACGAATACAATAATATTACAGAACTACTACACGCAGAACCAGAGCGTACGATTTTATAGGGATTTCCAAAAGAGATGCTAAAATAAAGGAAGTGAAGGAAAACGTATGATTTTTTCTCCACTTCCTTTTCTATTTTGTATAGAGCACGGAGTTGATTGGAGGGGAAGGCACTTGACTCCAGCGGGAAGTAGAGGAAAGGTCGAGACCCCACAGACGGCACGTCGAGGAGGCTTGACTTCCTCCCCGCGGAAAGCAAGTGCCTGGACCGGAAATCAACGGACAAGAATACTAGAATTAGTTTTCAGTAATAAGCCCCATTTAACTAGATATTGAATAATATCTAGTTAAATGTGGAAGAAAAGTAACAATAGGAAGGGATTAAGCTTTTTCTTTTATCGTTTTTATGTTACCGTTTGATTGACTGAATGTTCGAGGTGTATTAAATGAGTACTAAATTTGTTGTTGTGGATCTAGAAACGACAGGGAACTCTTCAAAAAGAGGAGATAAAATTATACAGCTTGCCGCGGTAGTTGTTGAGAACGGAAAGATTGTTGAACAATTTTCTTCCTATGTTAACCCTGAACAAAGTATCCCACCATTTATAGAAGAATTAACAGGTATTACAGATGATATGGTTGAGGATGCACCATTGTTCTCTGAGTTAGCTCCAAAAGTATTAACATTATTAGATGGTTCTTATTTTGTTGCTCATAATGTCTTATTTGACTTATCTTTCCTCCAAGAAGAGATTACAGAAGCTGGGTACGAAGGTTTTTATGGTCCTGTATTAGATACAGTAGAACTAGCTAGAATTTTGTTACCAACAGCCGATAGTTATAAGCTTAATGATCTTGCTTATAGAGAAGGCTTAGACCATGATCGTCCACATCAGGCTGATAGTGACGCTCTTGTTACGGCTGAATTATTATTGAATATGTTAGAACGCTTAAATGCACTACCAGGGACCACTTTACGTCAGCTTCTAAAGCTCTCAGGAGGTTTAAAAAGTGATATTTCACTCTTGCTGGATGAATATGTCCTTACAAGAGAAAGTACAATTGAAGAACTTTCTTCAGAACTTCAAATACATAGAGGAATAGCTATAAAAAGGTTTCATTCAATCAATGATTTAGAAGAGGCAGGACTAGCCTCTTTCCCAATAAGTGAGGAAGAAAAAGAAAAACTGATTCAATCTGCACTTCCTACCTATGAAAAGAGAAATGCTCAATTTCAAATGATGGATTCTATTTATCATTCATTTCAAAAAGAACGGCATGCTCTTATTGAAGCAGGGACAGGAGTTGGGAAGTCATTAGCTTATCTATTACCAGCAGCCAATACTGCTAAGGAAAAACAGGAACCTGTTGTTATTAGTACATATACAATTCAACTTCAAGAGCAGTTGCAATCAAAAGAAATACCAGTTCTACAAAAAATGTTACCATTTAATTTAAGAACTGTTTTACTAAAGGGTAGAAATCATTATTTGAGTCTAGCAAAATTTGAACAGTCATTATTGGATGAAGATGATAACTATGACTCAAGCTTAACAAAAATGCAAATCCTTGTTTGGTTACTAGAGACGGAAACAGGAGACTTTGATGAACTAAATCTTTCAAGTGGTGGCATGCTGTATTGGAATAGAATTAAGCACGATGAAACGGTCTTTATGCAGAATAAGTCATGGATTTCCTATGATTTCTATTTAAGGGCAAGGCATGATGCACAAAAGGCAGATTTAATCATTACCAATCATTCACTTTTACTGACAGATATAGTTGCTGAACACCCTATACTCCCTAAATATCACTATGCCATTATTGATGAAGGACATCACCTTGAGAAAGCGGCAGGTAAATTTTTTGGTCAAACATTAGACTACTTATCAATAAGGTTATTGCTAAGTCAATTTGGGTTACCAGAACAAAGACAGCACCAATATCATTTAGATCATTTAATAAAGGAGACTGGATTAGACCAGAAAGGAGAGCTTTTACATTCCTTTGAGGTTAATCGACTTTATAATGAATTGACTTTTGAAATGGATGAATTATTTAAAACCATCGGCATTTTTGCCAAGAAAAAAGCAAGGAAATCTTCATTCCATCGCATCAGTTGTCGAGTAGTGGAGCAAGAAAGTCTTAAAGAATGGAAATCAGTCATTGTTAATGGAGAAAGATTTTACTTTTTATTAAAAGATTTAGAACAATACCTTGACCAAAGTGTAACTAAGCTTAAAGATTTAACTGACTCACTCAAAGAGGATCAAAAAAGGTTAGTGGAGGAGTTAATAAGCTATAAGGAAGAAATCATACAGACAATGGGTACGATTAAAGGTATCCTATTGCAACCTTCTACTGAGCAAGTAACATGGGTTGAAATGGATGTACGGGCTGCTCAAAATGCAACTACCATTTATTCTCAGCCAGTTTCTATATCAAGTTACTTAACAGAGCAATTCTTTGAACAAAAGAAAAGTGTAGTGATTACATCTGCTACATTGTCTGTTAATCAGTCCTTTGAATATATGCTTGAAGAGCTAGGGTTACATTCTGATAATTGTCATTTAGAACAAATAGAATCTCCCTTTAATTATGAGGAGCAAGTAAAATTAATTATCCCGAATGATTTGCCGGAGATCAATTCAGTTCCGCTAAATGACTATGTCATAGCCATAACGGATCATATTATTGCTATTGCAGAAGCAACAAAAGGGAGAATGCTAATTCTTTTTACCTCCCATGACATGCTAAAAAAAACATATGAGTTAATGAAAGATAGTGGACTACTTGAAGACTTTGCAATTATTGCCCAAGGAATATCGGGTGGAAGTCGAACAAGGCTAACGAGAAATTTTCAACGTTTTGATAAAGCCATTCTTCTTGGCACAAGTAGTTTTTGGGAGGGTGTGGACATACCTGGTGAGGATTTATCTTGCTTAATAATAGTTAGACTTCCTTTTACTCCTCCAGATGATCCATTAGCAGAAGCTAAATGTGAAAAAGTGAAACAAAAAGGTAGAAATCCGTTTAATGATTACTCCGTACCAGAAGCTGTCATTCGTTTTAAACAAGGTTTCGGAAGGCTGATCCGAACAGGTTCCGATCGTGGGTTTGTTTTTGTGTTTGATAAAAGAATTATATCTACACGTTATGGAAAGGCATTTCTAAAATCTATACCTCCAGTATCTGTTAGTCAAAAAGATATAACAGAAATTGTTGATACAATTGAAACTTGGCTTTAGTAAAAGGATTTTTTCTAAGTAAAGAGAGGGTAAACGAGATTGAAATAGGATAAAATTTTTGCGAATAACACATTCTATATAGATGTATAGGAGGAATTAATATGAAGGTGTTGTTCGCTCTGTTGCTTTCTTTTACAAACTGGTATTATATTCCATCAAACTCATCTGTCCCTGTTGAAGTAGAGAAAATTGATTTGAATTTAAAAACCAATGAGCTAGCAGTCACTTTTTTATCTCTTTCAAACGGCGAATCCATATTAATCCAACACTCAAATGGTGAAAACATTCTTATAAACACAGGTGGTAGTGGAACTGAAGAAGAATTAAGGAAGTTATTTGAATTATACAATGTAAACAAGATCTCCACTGTTATCTTAACAAATGTAGCTGCAAATAGTGAAAATTTATCTTGGGTGCTTCAAAATTATGATGTAAAGCAAATGATTGCTGGAGGATCAACCATCAAACATTTTGAAACGTTTTTAAATAAAGATGAGGATGTAAGTTACCATATCTGGTCGAGCGGTACAAAACAACAAATACTTCCAGGGTTAAATACTGAAGTTTTATTTGAAGGTAATGGGGAAAATGAAGGAATGGATTTATCCATTCAATTTTTAAGGCATCGACTCCTTATTATGACCTCTTCTAGTGATAGGGCGATGACAAAGTTATTAACACAGCAATTAGCAGATGTAAACATTGTAAAAATTGCTGATTTTGCAAGAGAGAACGTTATAACTGATGAATTAATTAAGCATATTGACCCGCAAATAGCGATTGTATTTCATTCAAAAATAGTGAAACCAAGCTCTGATCTTTTTAAAAGTCTTCAAGCAGCATGGATTGACGTTTACTACACAAAAAAGCATGGTACGGTAACTATGAAATTTACTGATGTTAATTATGAAGTGATTACGATTTCTAATAATGGTGAACTAAACTAAAACTAACCCCTAATCGTTCATTCGAATAAGTCTCTAAAAAAGCCGTGCTAAGATAGCACGGCAACATGTGTGTGTGGACAGAAAGATTTTATGTTCAAAATGGTTAATTAATCTAGAATTAACTGTTATAATATTCGTTAAGAATTCTTAATGTTACTTATATTTATTGTAACCTCATACAGTGAACCTATAACTAACAAATATTGTAGAGATTATTAAGGAGGATTTATCGTGGAAAGCAAGATTGAAGTGATTTCAACAGTTACTATTAAAAATAGTCCTGACTTATATAAAGTGGTTGATGTTTTGAATCGATCATTGAAACATAGAGACTTAATGTTTGGTTTAGCACTGGACAAAGAAGATCAAGAAAAAGCAGTTTTTACAATATATCGTACATAAGTGGTGTATAATTCTTGAAAAAATGGATTGTTATAATCAGTATACTTGTTGTCATAATGATCGGCCTTTCCATAAATGTTTACTTAAATGCAACGAAGCCTTTAAAAGTTGCAGAGCGAAAAGCTGAGCAAATAGCCTTGGAACATACTTCACTTGTCTCATATAATGATTTTAACGTTTATAATGGCTCTACCTCTTATTATGTTTTAAAAGGAAACAATGATAAGGGGGAGAAAATAATCGTTTGGATTCCTGAAAAGGAAGGGAAGATACTTGTAAAAAAAGAAGAAGATGGGATAACAAAAAAAGAAGCACTTCAAAAGCTTTATAATGAAAAAGACCCTCAGGAGGTTTTATCCGTACGTTTAGGTATGGAAAACCAAGTACCTTTATGGGAGATTTATTACAAAACAGAAAATAATTTAATTAACTACTACTGGGTTCATTTTGAGTCTGGGGAAATGCTTAAGGATATTCAAAATTTATAAGTTATTAATATAATTTGGGGGCAACTTATATGAAAAATCAGTTAGCAGAAAGAGTTAAAGCTCTAACTCCTTCATCAACTTTAGCTATTACAGCAAAAGCAAAGGAATTGAAAGCACAAGGCCACGATATCATTGGCTTAGGAGCGGGAGAACCTGATTTTAATACACCACAACATATTCTAGATGCTGCGGCGGCTTCTATGAATGAAGGACAAACGAAATATACTCCTTCAGCTGGTCTGCCAACATTGATTAAAGAAATAGCTGAAAAATTCAAAAGAGATCAAGGTATTGACTATAGTGCAAAAGAAATCCTTGTAGCAAACGGAGCAAAGCATGCCCTTTATACTTTATTTCAGGTAATTTTAAACGAAGGGGATGAAGTTATTATCCCAACACCTTACTGGGTAAGTTACCCTGAGCAAGTAAAACTAGCAGACGGTGTACCTGTTTACATTGATGGACTAGAGAAAAATGATTTTAAGATCACACCCGAACAATTAGCTGGTGCTATTACTGAGCGTACTAAAGCAGTAATTATCAATTCACCAAGTAATCCTACAGGTATGCTTTATACAGAAGATGAATTATTAGCTCTAGGTAAAGTATGTCTTGAAAAAGGAATCCTAATTGTCTCTGATGAAATTTATGAAAAACTTGTTTATGGAGAGCATAAGCATGTTTCCATTGCTCAGTTGTCTCCTGAATTAAAAGAACAAACCATTATAATCAATGGTGTATCTAAATCACATTCGATGACTGGGTGGAGAATTGGTTACGCTGCAGGAAATAAAGAAATCATTGAGGCAATGACAAATCTTGCTAGTCATAGTACATCTAATCCAACGACTACTGCACAATTTGCTACCATTGCAGCCTATTCTGGAACTCAAGAACCTGTAGAACAGATGAGAGTAGCTTTTGAAGAAAGATTAAATATTATTTATGATAAACTAGTTGCTATCCCTGGTTTTTCTTGCGTTAAACCACAAGGGGCATTCTATTTTTATCCAAATGTTAAAGAAGCTGCAAACTTATCCGGTTATGAAAATGTCGACCAATTTGTTGAAGGCTTATTAGAAGAAGCATTAGTAGCTGTTATCCCGGGTTCCGGCTTCGGTACACCAGACAATATCCGACTATCCTATGCCACTTCGTTAGAGCAATTAGAAGCAGCTGTTGAGAGAATGCATCAATTTGTTGTAAGTAAAATGAAATAATTTCGGATTTTATACGTGAATTGAGCGAGCGGAATGTCCTATTGGTGGGCTTTCCGCTTTGTATTGCTTGTAAGTTTTCGGAACGTATAATATTGGGCTATTAAACTGACTTTTTCTTTCAAAATTAGTTATGTTATTGGTAATAGCTTCGAGTTACTTAGGAAACCTACTTCATGATATACTAGTACTTGAGGTGTGTTCACAATGAAGGAAAATCTAATTCAATGGTTCAATGAAGGAAATATTACTTTTCCAAGTGCATTATTAACTTTTTATAAACAAATGGGTATAAATGAAGAGGAGCTAGTCCTGTTACTACATGTATTCTCCTTTCAAGAAAAAGGGAACGAATTTCCAACCCCAAGTGAAATATCCTCAAGAATGACAATATCACTAACACAATGTTCAGATATGCTTCGTAGATTAGTTCAAAAAGGCTTAATTGAGATTCAAGATGGACATTCATATGATGGGATACGATTTGAGAAATATTCATTACAACCACTTTGGGAGAAACTGATTGAACAATTTTTAATGAATACAAAAAATAAATATATTGAGAAACAGCAGCAAGAAGAAACCGATTTATATACTTGCTTTGAACAAGAATTTGGTAGACCATTATCTCCATTTGAATGTGAATCATTAGCTATGTGGATGGATGATGATAGACATGATCCTATCATTATTAAGTCGGCATTGAGAGAAGCTGTTATCTCAGGTAAATTAAATTTTAGATATATTGATCGGATTTTATTTGAGTGGAAACGAAATGGAATAAAGACGATTGAACAAGCTAAAAATCATGGGAGAAAAATTAGGCAGCACCAGCCTCAACAGAGAGAAAAGAAAGAAGAGGTACCACAAACAAAAAATGTCCCATTTTACAACTGGCTTGAACAATAGTATGTTAGGAGTGGAGAGAGAAGTTGTTCTCTCTTTTTTCAGTTAGTTTTATAAATAGTAAGGAATATTAAGAATCACTTAATAGACGAATTTTATTGAGAAATTTATTAGGTAGAAGGTGAATTACATGTTAAATAAGGAGCAAGTTAGGTTTTGTTTAGATACAATGGGTGAGATGTTTCCTGATGCACATTGTGAACTTGTCCATTCGAATCCGTTTGAATTAGTTATCGCAGTAGCACTTTCTGCTCAGTGTACAGATGCTCTAGTGAATAAAGTAACGAAAAATCTATTTCAAAAATATAAAACACCAGAAGACTACTTGAATGTATCAATTGAAGAACTTCAAAATGATATAAGGTCAATAGGTTTATATAGAAATAAAGCAAAGAATATACAAAAACTTTGTGAGTTGTTAATTAATGAATATAATGGTGTAGTACCAAAAGATAGGGATGAGTTGACAAAATTACCGGGGGTAGGAAGAAAAACGGCTAATGTAGTTGTATCGGTTGCCTATAATATCCCTGCTATAGCCGTTGACACACACGTTGAAAGAATAAGCAAGAGGCTAGCCTTCTGTCGATGGAAGGATTCTGTTTTAGAGGTTGAGAAAGCTTTAATGAGAAAAGTACCGGAGGATGAATGGTCAGTAACTCATCATCGATTAATCTTCTTCGGTCGTTATCATTGTAAGGCACAAAATCCTCAATGTGAAATTTGTCCACTATTGGACCTATGTCGTGAAGGGAAAAAGAGAATGAAAGGTAAGAGTAAGAATGACTAGGCTCTTTTTACCACAGAAACTTTCTAATCCTTATTTTTTCCCCGACAAAGAATTGAATTGGAACCTAGAAGATGGAGAAGCCATAAATTTTCAACAACCATTTATGTATGAACTTGCCTATTATTGTAATATATCTATGCTTCAGCCCTGGAATTCAATTGAAGAGACGATTCCTTGTCTAATAGAAGAATGGAAGCTGCTTAAAGATAAAGTAGAGCAGTTATTTAAAATGAGGAATACAAAGGAAGTAACTGAACCGATGAAACAGGGAATTGCTCTTTTTATTCAGCTGTTACATTGGAGCAATGGATTACCAGTATGTCTGTCTCCTATTCAATATGAACAATTGACAATAAAACCAGTTAATGTAAAGGAAAGATTAGAGTTTATTTTATCTAGACCCCATCTTTACCATTCATTTATACAATTAGTAGAATTGATGACGGAGATGGAGAAACAATGGTTTAAAGTAGTGGCTATAAATAAAGCAAAGCAATAAAAAAAGTCTAAGCTCGTGGCTTAGACTTTTCTGTCGTTTAGGAATAAAATACTTCGCATTGTGGATAACTCTATAACATTGAGTGTCCCCGTCCAGCTCCAGCGCCTAGCCCCTCGAGGGAATAAATTAAAAGCCATTTATTCCTCGGTCAAATAACCTTCAACCCTAAAAGTCGAAAACCAGACTTTTAGGGCTGAAGAACATTTGCTTGTCGGGGCTGACCGAGGCGCTTGCGCTTTTGTTCATTAAAGTAGAATTTTTCAGCTATTAATTATTATCCGTATCTTCATCATCTGTACTTCCATCGTCATCTGTAGTACCATGATCCCCAGTACTATCATCACCAGTGCCAGTATCACCGCTACCATTATCACCAGTATCACCGCTACCAGACTCACCACTACCAGTTTCACCACTGCCAGTATCAGTCTCTGTACCGTCTTCGCTTCCTTCACCTATATCTTCTTCAGTGGTAGGGTCAGCTATTTCTAATGTGGTAGTGGCTGGGTCACTCTTCATTTCTTCCCGAATCGCAACGACTTTAAAGCTATAGAATCCTACATATTCTACAGGAATACTTACAGACTTTTCTGTAGTTGTTATTAACAATTGCTCATTTCCGTCATTTAGAGCACCATAAACTTCAAATTGTACTCCATCTCCACCCTCATGTTGCCATGATAAGCTGATTTCGTTAGAAGCTTCAAGAAATTCTGCCTTTAACTCGCTTGGCATTTCAAGCTTATCAAATTTCTCGGAAACTTCAGTTGGAATATTGCCTTTAACTGCATATTCATTTAAAACTTGATCAGGTGGAGTAAATTCACTAGCAAGCTTAGCTGGCATCGTTCCTTTTTCGATTTTTACCTTTTCCACGCTATTTGGCATGGTAAAATCTTCTGTATCCCCAGCCGAAACTTGCTGAATTAAGTTTTTAAATAAGTCTTGAGAAATTTTTTGTTCAGTACCAATTAAATAATTCTTATTAGGGTTTGCGTATCCAGTCCAAACCGCTGCCGTATAGTTTGGCGTATAGCCCACGAACCATGAATCAGGAACCGCTCCCCAAGGAATGTTATGCTTTTCTCTAACTGCCTTGTCATAATTAGTTGTCCCAGTTTTCCCAGCTATATGCTGTCCAGGTACATTAGCTCTTGTACCAGTTCCCCATTGTACAACACTCTTAAGCATATCAGTAACCATAAATGCAGTGTAGTCTTGCATTGCCACTTTTGTTTCAGGCTTCAGATTAAGTTTTGTACCGTCTCTTAGTTCCACTTCAATAACCGAATAAGGTTCAGTGTATAGGCCATTATTTCCAAATGCGCTGTATGCACCAGCCATTTCAAGAGAAGATACCCCTTTATCATGCTTACCACCTAGACCACCGATTGAGTAGGCTTCATGTATTTCTTTTAAAGGAATTCCTATACCGTTAGCGAACGTTTTTGATTGTTCTAGTCCAACAGCTTGCATGGCTTGTAATGCAGGAACATTTCGAGATAATGCTAAGGCTGTTCTCATGGTCATTGGTCCCATATGTTTATTATCCCAGTTATTAATTGGTTGACCCGTTGAGTATTTATAAGGTTTATCATCTAACATGTGATAAGTACCCCATTTTAAATGCTCAATGGCAGGACCATAATCTAAAATCGGCTTGATAGTAGAACCAGGTTGTCTTTTCGAATCAGTAGCAAAATTAAAACCAAAATCACCTTTTCTATTTCGCCCTCCGCCTAGTGCTCTTATTTCACCAGTCTTAGTATCTAGAAGAGTGATTCCAGCTTGGAATTTATTATCAGGGAATTGTACTCCTGCGTTCCCAGCTAATAAGTTTTCAACGTGATCCTGTGCTTTTCTATCTAAGGTAGTATAAATTTTTAAACCGTCAGAAAAAGGATTTAAATCAGGATATTTCTTCTTAATTTCTTTAATTACTTGCCCAATAAACGCATCATAAGGGATATCCCCTGTTGGTCTATCTTCTTCTTTTACTAGGGTAGAAACCACATCAACACTCTTGGCTTCTTCTAATTCTTCTTTTGTAATAAATCCATGTCTATTCATCAAGGTTAGAACGATATTTCTACGCTTTTCTGCCTTTTCCGGATATTCAAAAGGGTTGTAGTTGGCTGGACTTTGTGGCATACCGGCAAGTAAAGCAGCTTCAGCTAAAGTTAATTCATCTAGCTCCTTACCGTAGTAGACCTTTGCTGCAGTGGCCACCCCATGACCACCAGCAGCCATCCAGATTTTATTCACGTACATTTCAAAAATTTCTTGTTTCGTATATTTTCTTTCTAGCTGGAAGGATAACCAAGCTTCCTGTGCTTTTCGTGAAATCGTTTTTTCATGTGAAAGAAATGAATTTTTTACTACTTGCTGTGTAATTGTACTAGCACCTTCCGAACCGAAGCCATCCGTAATATTGGCAATAACTGCACCACCTAATCGAATGACATCTATCCCATTATGTTGATAGAAACGTGAGTCTTCAACGGCAATGAATGCATTTTCAACCATTTTCGGTATGTCTTCATAATCGACATAATCTCTTTTAACAGAACCGATTTCAGTAATCGTTTCCTTATCCATATCAAAAACTTCAGAAGAAATAGGATCTTTTAATAACTTTTCATCTAATTTTGGAGCATCTTTTACCATAAAAGCAAAAGTAGCAACGCCAGCAAGCATACCTACAATTCCAAGAACAACAAGAGTTAGAAAGGTCTTTTTAACTAAGCCTTTAGATTTCTTTTTCCCTTTGTTTTTAGAATGTTGCTGTTGCTTCCGACGCTCCTCTCTTGATTGTGTTTTATCTGCCATATTTGTAACATCCTTTCTAACAGCTAAGCAAAAATAATGATTAAAGGATCCATACCTTGCGACTTTTTCTACGTTAATCCTTAATTAATATTCTAGTATGAACTAGGATTATAAAGATAATCTATTATTCTTATATAGTCAATTCTCGGCTGAAAACCTAAAGGAATTGAATGACCATATTCAATAATTTCCTCTTTCGTAATTGATTTTCTCCCACCCGTATTCATTCTGTTCCAAAAATGTAGTAAATGTTTGGCTTCAATTAAATACACTTCTTCAGTCGTGGAAAATCTAATAATGACAAAACAAATTCCATTTTGTTCAATCACCTGTTCCATATGCTGAATTTGATGTTCATGAAAATTTTTTAAAGGGAATGAAGTTTCATGCTTTGTTTCCTTAGCCTCAAAATCAATATATCTTCCCTTATAGACCCCGTTATAGTCTGTGGTTGACGCTTGTTTAAAATAGGCTTCCTTAATAACAGCTGCACTTCTTTTCGGGTAATCTACTTGGACAATTTGAACAGGGGTCGGCTTCTTATGAATAACCGCAATTTGACGCTCAAGGTAATAGGCGTTCGTATCATTTAAATCTTCCTCAAGTGTCATCCCTCTATTTCCGTAGGTTCCGTCTTTGTCTTTTGTCTTTTTGATGCTTGTTGTTTTTTGTTGCAGCGGAATAAACTTCTTTCCGTTTGGGTAATGAAATTTCATCTAGACACCTCACAAACTATTAACTATCATAACACGTTAACAGTCTTTTGTTGAATAAGGCTCTTTTCTTAAAACTTTAGGTAGCTGTTACTTTTATCAATACCCATGAAAAAATATGTTTTCACTTGTCTTCCTTGATTAATAACCAGGATCATTAAAATGGCCATATCGTATAAAAAAACTTAGTTATGAAATTCTAAATAGAAAGTATGTGAGAGGAACGAATCACACATTATGTTAATAAACTCATTATATTCTGAGAAAGAAATCATTCAAATGATTGAAAAGGAAACTTTTCTCTACAATAAAGATAATATTTCTAGAACAAATCGATATTTTTCCTATTATAAACAGCATAAAAATATTGTCTGGTCCTTTTTAGCGAGTATGGTTTCCCGTAATGCTGGTTATAACATGTGTGACTTAGAAGGTGCCGTCTTTCCCAAATTACTTAAACCTAATTTTAGAGAGCGATTATTCTTAACATATGAAAGAGCCAATTGGTTAATATTCCAGGATGCATTTCCACAGTTACTCCTCTATCATTATTCGACGAAAATAAATCGTCCAATGTTTCACTTATTAAAATATTTTCATGTTTCTTCTTTTATGGAAAGGGAATGGAACTTTTATTGGACTCATAGGGACGATCTTAGATTAATGTACGCATTAATAATAAATGAACAAAACGTAATCCAAAAACCGGTTATGCAACATCCTATTTATAAAAAACGAGTATTCCATTCAATGTTGTTCTCTCTTCAAGACTGGTTCCATTTCAGCGCTGTATTATTTCCGACCTGTAGTGGTCAATTGTTTGGGGCGAGTGTAAATGGCTTTCGGTCCGTTGATAAGAGAATTGATTTAGGAAAAAGGTTAGCAGACATTTTATTCAATCCTAAAAATTACCCTAGCATTTTTGAATTTGCGGAAAAAACTAAGCACACTGGTTCGAGGGGAGATTATGAACAATATTTAGAAAAAAGGCCAACCACTACTACCCCATATCTACGTGCCACGTTTCCGGTTGTCAAACACCACATTAGTGAATATAGGGATTGGTCAAAGGAAAATAAAACGAAGCAGAAGTGGTTTTCTCGAAAAATAAATCATCGCCATCCTATACGTATCACAAAATGGTATGAAAAAAAGCAGCTGGAAATACACCTAGCTGCGAGTGTAAATGATTGTATAAATCTAATGCTACACAATAAAAAGCAAGGGTAGCCCTTGCTTTTTATACTTAAGTAGAAGGGCGATCTGGACCTTCTAACTTCTTGTCACCATAACCAGGCTTTTTCTCTTCATTTTTACTAGGTTGAACATTGTTCTTTTTTTCCTCTTGTTTCATCACTAACACCTCCAACTTTAGTTTGTTCAGGCAAATAAACTTTCATTCGCTGCAGCAATTGTTCAAGCATATTACTGATGTCGAATTGTTGGGGTTATTTTGAAAAATATTACTTTCTTTGCCGAATTACTTCTAGTTTTGTCAAGCATGAAGGAACCGTATATAAAAGGGCGAAATTATCTCTTGAACAACTAAACAAAATTAAATTTTTAATTAATAAAAATAAAATGAATAACATTGATTGGATTATAAGGAGGAGTTATAAGTGGAGAAAAGAGTAAATAAGGAAGAATTATTATCCATGCTTACGGAGATTTACGATCAACTTGAGGAATTAGAACAGACACTAGAGGAAAACCTTTCAGACCGTAGACAAAGTTTAATAGAAGAACAAATGTCAAAAGTATCAAATTGTGAAACTAAAATTGTTAAATTTGAAAATAGCTTAAACTCAAAAACAAAGGCTGCCCCAAAACCATTAAGAAGAGAAATTGGCCAAAGTATTTTTGCTTAATTCTACTCTTATAAAACTTGTCCCTTAGTCCACACATACATGGAAATCAACGGGTATAATCACGCACTCCAACAAGAATAAGATTTTTTAGCACGTACAAAATGGATGTACGTGCTATTTCACATACAAGCACATTACTTTAAAGAGATAAATACTTTTGTTAAAATTTAGTGAACCTTGAAATACTAATGTTCAATATCATTGAATTTGGAAAGGAAATAATGATTATGGAAACAAACATTAAGCAACTTACAATAATAATTTTAGAATACACAGAAGTATTTTTAAATAAATTTACTTACGCTAAGGAAAACG
Organism: Robertmurraya mangrovi; assembly: GCF_034427655.1. Classification (NCBI taxonomy): domain Bacteria; kingdom Bacillati; phylum Bacillota; class Bacilli; order Caryophanales; family Bacillaceae; genus Robertmurraya; species Robertmurraya mangrovi. The sequence goes on along the minus strand of NZ_JAXOFX010000011.1, from coordinate 107,260 downwards.
GTACAAAAGGAGATTTTTTTCATGAGGTGAAACCCTTTGCTGATGAAGTTAAGCTAGTAAATGATCAGTGGAAAGACGTAGCGACTAAATGGGTCCTCCAGACAAGACCGAAAAACATTTATGTAAAGCAAATTGAATCAACACACGAACAAATTGAGACTCTCTCGATCCAAGCTTTTTACTCTGATACAAGTCGAACAAGATTTATTAATTACTTACAATCTGTACAATACATCCTAAAAGTACTATTGGCTGAACTTGAAAAAAGAGAATAAATACATCGTTATAAATTTAGTTACAAAAAAACTCCACTAGGGAGCTTTTATGATTAACTTAAGCAATTTTCTTTTTCATCTTTAGGAAGCTCTGCACCATAGGCTTCTAGTTCACAAACCACTTTTCTGTATTGGCTAATAGAAATTTCATTACAAACATATGCCTTCTTAGCAAAGTCTAATAATTCGTTTGGATTTTCAGTAGTATAGTTTCTAATTTTCATAAACATTTCTTTTAGTTCGTGAACTTTCATACGTACTCCTCCTCACTTGTTTTACGAGTTGCTTGGGTGATAGACTCCGATGATGTTTTGTATCCTATTTATATCGTATCATGAATAAAAATATATCTCTGTTTTTATAAAATTGAGACTTCCGACAGTATTTCCTACTGTTAGACAAAGTCAAAAAAATAGGGATTTTCAGAAAAAATTTTTGACCATAAATATTGATCAGTAAATGGCAGCATATAAAAAACTCCCTCTTTATTCACCGAATAGGCTAATGATTCATAAGGTGTAGTAGCGAAGAAATAAGGAGGATGTTTGCCCATGTTTGGCCGAAAAAAAGTACATTTTTTTCCACAACAGTCTCCCTACAATGTTTATGGAGATAACGCGAGTTCCTACTATCCAAACAATCATAATGTGAGGCAACAACCTATCCCACAGTTAAATGGTAATCAACAGTGGAGCGGGTATCAAAACGTGAATCCATATCAAATGCCTTCTATGAACCAGTCTAATAATTACTTAGGTTATATGAATGGAATGCCGAATTCTCTACAACCTTTTTCGGGAAACTACCCTTCATACCCATCATTTATGGGTAACTTTAATGGGTTCCAAGGGGAAGGGAATGTTGAGTCATTCTCCCAAAATGCGAATAAGAAGAAATCTAATACTCAGACAATCTATCAAAATCCGTTGCAGCAAATAGAGGAATCTTATTCGGGACCAAGTAATAATCCTGCATTCTTAGGCAATAACATTCCATATATGAATCCATATCCGAAACAGTCTGCCTTTCCAAGACCCCCATCAGGGATGCAGTCTATCTTAAATTCTTTTAAAACACAAGATGGAAATTTAGATTTTAATAAGATGGTGGATACGGCTGGACAAATGATGAATGCATTCACGCAAGTTTCCTCGATGGTAAAAGGGATAGGTGGTATATTTAAAGTTTAATTATTATTCATTACACATTACAAAGTAAAACAAGAAGAAAAGCGGCTACCCAAAGCCGCTTTTTCTATGTGTATAGAGAGGTTACTCTAAATCTGATCTAATATGTCAATTTTCTTTCCTTTTTGTTTAGGGATACGAACTTTAAGTAAACCATCTTGATACGAGGCTTTTACTTTTTTTTCGTTAATAGGGTGGGTCAAGCTTACTGTTCTAGACATTTGCTGGAAAGTTTGTTTTCTTCGATACGTTTTATTAATGTCATCTTCTTCTGTAATGATTTCTCCATTCTTTACTGATATCGTTAAGTAATTGCCTAGCACATCGATATGAATATTCTCTCTTTTAATTCCCGGTAATTCAGCTGTCACAATATGTTCATTTTCCATTTCTACTACATCTAAAGGGAAGGACGATATAGGAGGAAATGGAGTTTTGAAGAACTCGTCGATACTTTGTAATATTCCTTTAACCGGTTTCTCCTGAAAAAAATCATTCATTGTTCTTATTAAATCTCCAAAAGGCTCATTTCTGTCTCTTTTATTAGGGCCGTTAGAAAGGTTTTTAGACATACATTTAAGCTCCTCTCAGGTCAGATTAATTCCCTATACGATATTCAATCTTTTACTAAGGGTGCCTAGTAATTTTCATGTTTTTGCTTTTTTGAATGTCTTTTGAAGAGAATATGAACGTTTTTTGACAATCCAACTGGTTGTGATGTACATCACACCTTTTGCATCAAGAGCGAGTTATGCTGTTAACAGAAATTGATTGAAAGAGGGGATCTAACATGTTCTGTTATCAATGTGAACAAACGCCAACAGGGGGATGCAAGGTCGTTGGTGTGTGTGGTAAAGATGAGACAATTGCAAGTTTACAAGACACCATTATTTTTGGTCTAAAAGGTATTGCTGCTTACCGTACCCATGCAAATCAATTAGGATATACTGATCCATTTGTCGATGCTACTACTCATGAAGCTTTATATCTGACTTTAACGAATTCAAACTTTAACGTTCAAGAACATATTGAAATGGCCATGAAAGTAGGTCAATCAGCCGTTCGTATGATGGAAGTATTAGATGAAGCTCATACGAAACTTTTAGGTATTCCAGAACCGATCCGTGTATCACAAAACAAAATTGAAGGTAAGTGTATCATCGTTACTGGCCATAACTTATTTGCTTTAGAGCAATTATTAAAGCAAACGGAAGGAAAAGGTATCAATATTTATACACACTCAGAAATGTTACCGGCACACGGATATCCGGCTTTAAAGAAATTCCCTCACTTAAAAGGAAACATCGGAAAAGCTTGGTATGATCAACGTCGTTTATTTGAGAAGTTCCCTGGTGCAATACTCGCAACAACAAACTGCGTGATGCCAATTAAAGGTTCATATGCGGATCGCATGTTCTCTTACGAAGTTGCTGGTCTTGAAAATGTGTTGAAAATTGAAAATGATGATTTTTCTCCATTAATTGAGAGAGCACTAGAATTACCTGAAGCAAATATTGATTCAGAAGAAACTTTATTAACTGGCTTCCACCATGAAACGGTTCTTGGTTTAGCACCAGAGGTAATCGCTGCTGTCAAAGAAGGAAAAATCAAACGTTTCTTTGTTATTGCTGGTTGCGATGCTCCAGGTAAAGGTGGAGAATACTACCGTGAACTAGCAACTTCTTTACCACCGGAAACGGTTATTTTAACAACTTCATGTGGGAAGTTCCGCTTTAACGATGTGGATTATGGAGTGGTTCCAGGTACAAATATTCCTCGTTATATCGATTTGGGGCAATGTAATAACTCTGGTTCGACTGTAAAAATTGCAAAAGCATTAGCAGATGCTTTCGAATGTGAAATAAACGAACTACCTGTAAGTATCGTTCTATCTTGGTTTGAACAGAAAGCAGTCGCGATACTATTAGGATTATTTCGTTTAGGTATTAAAGATATTCGTATTGGACCAAAGCCGCCAGAATTTATTTCTGAAGGGGTTATGAATGTTTTACAAGAGACATTTAATTTAAAATTAATTGGTACTGCACAAGAAGATATGGAAGAAATGCTAAACTTATAAAAATAGTGAAAAGCCGCTGTCAGTTAATGACAACGGCTTTTTCATATACTTATTTTAAAAGCTCATCCAATAAAACGGAGGGAATAAAGGTTAGTTCCCCGTTAGAATCTACTTCTATTAACTCGTCTTTTTTCATTTTGGTTAAAGTACGATTTACCGTTTCCCTAGTCGTACCAATCATGTTAGCTAAGTCTTTATTCGTAAACTCACCTTTTAGTTTAAAAGATCCATCAGGCTGTTCTTTCCCATGTATTTTCCCTAGTCTAACTAATAGTTTAATGATCTGTTCATACGTATTATTCAAAATCTGAGATTCAAGTCTGTCTTGAAGATCCACAATTTTTTCACCCAGTACTTTAAATACTTTTATACTGAGTTCAGGGTTTTCAATTAAGACCTTTTCAAATTCTGAGATCGGTAAAATTACTAAAGTTGCTTGGTCCATCACCTCGGAATTAGCTGGATAGCCTCCTTTACGGAAAAAACCAACGTGAGGAAACATTTCCCCTTTCTTTAAAATCGCAACAATTTGTTCTTTTCCATTCAAATCGCTCTTATATATTTTTATTTTTCCGTCATAGATAAAATATACATTTTCAAGAGGTTCCTCTTGTATAAAAATATGGCTACCTTTTGGATAGTGTCTTGATATACTGACACGAACCATTTTTTCTAACTCAGCTTCATTTAAGCTCTTAAACAGTGAAAACTCTTTTAGGACACTTTTAATTTTGTCATCTTTCAACATATCCACCTCAATGTATATCCCCAAACTTTTGTTGAAATGAGAGGGTAACTACTCATTATTATTACACAGATCATACCTAGAACTTAAATATAATTAATTTTTCTATTAAAGAACTTTTGTAAACCTTGTGAAAAAATATTAAAGGTGAAAATAGTGTATGTCATAGCCATTGCTGCAAAGAATGGGATCCAGATAGGACCACGGATATCTTCAAAAGCCTTCATTAACATCATCGGCCAAGTATAAGAATCGTTTACTATAATCCAGTCTCCTGTCTCAATCTGAATAAGATCTTGAGAGATGAATATACCAACAAAACCTAATTGAGCTAGTAAAAACATCACTTTTCCTAAGTCAGTTACCATATACACAATTAGCTTAGAATATAGAAGTGGTAAATAATATAATTTTAGTAATGTAAATCCTGAAGCACCAGCTGCTATCCCACCATTAATATATTCCCTTGAAGAAATATCACTAAATTCTAACTTAATCATTTCAGATGCACGTCCAACTTCCACGAATGCAACAATAAGTAATAATAGATAGGGTCTATATTCAGTTGTTAAGATGGGTGGAAGCATAGCTATTAGAATAACAACAACAATAGTTGGAATATAGGAAAACAGCCCATTTAACCAATTTAGTAAAGCATTAGCTCCTAAAAGCTGTTTGTGAGCTAAGTATGCTAAAGGAATTGAGATAGCGTAACGAAGGACGGTTATCATAATTACGAGTATTAAAGTTTCTTTCGCTCCTAAAATAATTAAGCTCAGTAAGTCCCTACCTTGTTTGTCCGTTCCAAATAGATGTTCTTCAGAAGGTGGATAAGGAGGGACAACCGGCTTCCTATTTTCATCGAACACATAAAGAATGGTTTTTAGTTCTTTATCTACGAAAGGTAAGTATGGCGCAATAAATGCGAAAAAGGCTAACAAGAGTATCATAGACAACCCTATGATAAACAAATAGTGATTTTTAATAAAAGAACGAATTTGCATGTTAAACACCTGCCTTAGTAGGGACTAAAATGTGTTTAATCGTTTGAGTAATAACGATTGTTAAAAACATGATAAATAGGAAAGGCAGCATAAGCGCAAAAGCACTTATATGGTTAGATGCTAGAATACTTTCAAGCATTTTTATCCCCGCTCCTTTGTAACCAGCTAATTTCTCAATAATAGGCAAACTGGATAATATATAGAGCATAATGAACTGGCCTTGATTTAAAATAGTTGTCCAGCTATTCCAAAGCATGTGGATGAGAGCTTTCTTTGTTCCAAGACCTTTCGAATAAACCGTTCGTAAATATTCCTGGCCCATTTCCTTTTCTAAAGCAGCGGAAGTGATTTTTACCATATGAATAAAAGGAAAAATAGTAATCGATATGAGCGGAATAATAAAGGTATACCACTGATCATTGCCGTATAAGCTAAAATGAGGAAAGCCTTTTTGGATTAAAAGAATAAGAACATATTGTATCGTCATAAATAGAAAAAAATCTGGGAAGGAAGAAAAGAACCAAGAAAAGAAAGCCTGGATTTTCCCTCTTTTTTTCTCTCGATAATAAAATTGTAAAACCCCAAAAAAGGTTCCAAATACTAGACTGAATAAGAATGCAGGGAGTATAATCTTTAAACTTCTACCTAAAAGTATTTGTGTTTCTTCCAATATAGGAACCCCAGTATAAGAATCGCCGAAGCCCTTTTCATTTTTTAAATGTGTAAAGAACTCATTAATGTTTCCTTTGTAATGATTAAATGTAAAGGGATACTCTGCTTCTATATGGAAGGGTGATATGACTGTTATTTCCTTCTCCTTAGGTAATAACAGTATGAGTAAGAACCCAGTAACTATTAGAATAAAGACAAAGAATGTTTTAAGAATTTGTACAAACATATAATACCTCCTCTTGTCAGAATATTATAAACTTACATAATAGTACAATAGTAATATTTACAAATATTTCAAAAAAAGTCAAATTAGTCATCTTAAAATAGATAGATTAGTAGCAATGGGTGGTCTATTGGTAGAAAAAAGTAATATAAAAAGTCTTTTTAATCGAACGTTCATTCGATATTATATATATAGGTTCTTTATATCTATATGAGGAGCCGAAATATCCTGAGGTGAGAACATGAACGTTCGTAAAAATTTGCAAGAATTCTTAAAGCAATTAAAAATAGAGGATACGTTTAAAGAAAATATTGTACATTGGCAGACAATTGAGGAAAAAGAAGCAAAGACAGAAGAACTGCCAAATTCTATACACGAACAATTGAGAAAGACCCTTCAAAACCGGGGGATTAATCAGTTATATACTCATCAAAAGTCTGCATTCGAAGCAGTACAGTCTGGAAAAAGTATAGTAGCAGTAACTCCTACAGCATCAGGGAAGACACTTTGTTACAACCTTCCAGTCCTACAATCTATCGTCCAAGACCCACGAACTAGAGCATTGTATATTTTTCCAACAAAGGCTCTTGCTCAGGATCAGAAGAGCGAGATTAACGAAATTATCCAAGAATCTGAACTTAACATAAATAGCTATACGTACGATGGAGACACTCCTGCAAATATTAGAGAGAAAGTAAGAAAAGCCGGTCATGTTGTTATCACGAACCCGGATATGCTTCATTCAGCCATTCTCCCGCATCATACAAAATGGGTCTCCTTATTTGAAAACTTAAAATATGTTGTAATTGATGAATTACATATTTATCGAGGTGTTTTTGGAAGTCATGTAGCTAATGTGATACGCCGACTCCGTCGAATTTGTAATTATTACGGGAGTAATCCAATCTTTATTTGTACATCAGCAACCATTGCGAACCCATTAGAACTGGCAGAAAATTTAACAAACTGCAAAATGCAGTTAATAGACAATAATGGTGCCCCTAGTGGAAAAAAGCACTTTTTATTTTACAATCCACCTATCGTAAATAAGCCACTAAATATAAGAAGAAGTGCAACTCTAGAAGCAAGAAAGCTCGCTGGTACACTTTTAAAAAATAAGATTCAAACGATCGTATTTGCAAGGAGTAGGGTGCGCGTTGAAATACTATTAACTTATTTACAAGAGTTAGTAAAATATCAATTAGGTCCCAAAGCGATTAGAGGCTATCGAGGCGGGTACTTACCTACTGAACGAAGAGACATTGAAAAAGGCCTTAGAAATGGTGATATTTACGGAGTCGTGAGTACAAATGCCTTAGAATTAGGAGTTGATATTGGTCAACTTCAAGTGTGTATTATGACTGGCTACCCTGGTTCCATTGCTAGCTCTTGGCAGCAGGCTGGAAGAGCAGGTAGGAGGCATGGGGAGTCACTCGTTATTTTAGTTGCCAGCTCAAGCCCTCTTGATCAATATATTATTCAAAACCCTGATTACTTTTTTAATAGAAGCCCAGAAACAGCTAGAATTAACCCAGATAACTTAATTATTTTGATTGACCATATAAAATGTGCAGCCTTTGAGCTTCCTTTTAAAAAAGGGGAGCAATTTGGTTCTCTAGAAACAGAGGAAGTACTCGATTATCTTGTAGAAGAGAGAGTACTGTTTCAAAACGGAGATAAATGGTATTGGATGAACGATGCCTTCCCTGCTCATAACATTAGTCTTCGTTCGGCTTCACAAGAAAACGTCATTATCATTGACCAATCTAATGTTGCTAAGGCTAAGGTAATTGGGGAAATGGATCGTTTCTCTGCGATGACTTTATTGCATGAAGAGGCAATATACCTCCATCAAGGAACACAATTTCAGGTTGAAAAACTAGATTGGGAAGAGAAAAAGGCATTTGTAAGAGAAGTCGATGTAGATTATTTTACAGATGCCAATTTAGCTGTAGAGCTGAAAGTCTTAGAGATAGACAAAAGTCGAGATGTAAAAGCTTCGCAAATTGGCTATGGGGACGTAAGTGTTACGGCAAAAGCAACCATATTTAAGAAGATTAAATTTGAAACCCATGAAAACATTGGTTCCGGTCCTATTTATTTACCCGAAGAGGAACTGCATACTAGCTCTTCATGGATATCATTAAATAGAGAGTTAACAGACTTGACCGAAGAACGTCTAGAACAGGGGCTAGTTGGAACAGCACATGCTTTAAAGCATATTGCTCCACTTTTTGTAATGTGTGATTCTCAAGATATCCATGTTGTCCCACAGGTTAAAGCTATGCACAATGAAAAACCAACCATCTTTTTCTATGACCGTTATCCCGGTGGAATTGGTTTAAGTGAAAAAATTTATAATGGCATTGAGAATGTATTAAATGAAGCTCGCGGAATGGTTAAGCAGTGTCAATGTGATTCAGGTTGCCCTTCGTGTGTTGGATCAGATACTACATCCGAAACGGCCAAAAGAGATGTTTTAAGTATCTTAAATATGTTTTATCAGGCCGCGATATAAAAAGTCGAATTAATTAACTCCTAAGGGAGGTGGAAATGGTGTCTTTAAAAAATAAGCTTAATCGGTTAAAGCCATATATGAGTAATGACTCTACGACAAGCATGATGAGTGACGAAAAACAGAAACCAATTGAAAAGAAAAAACAGAAACCAATTGAAAAGAAAGGGAACATTCCCTTTCTAACTGAATGGGAAACGTTTGGTGTAAGCCCTTTTTATGTAGGAGAGGAGTACTGTCTCGTTCGAGAAGTAAAATATCCACTAGAAATGCAATATGGAAAATATAGATTATCTGAATTTATAGATGCAATAGAGGCTTGGAATAACACGAGTTATACACATCCTCTTTCTGCAAAGGGATTTCGTCCGGATCAACTCTTTTTCTTTGATACAGAAACAACAGGCCTTGGTGGTGGAACAGGTAATACCATTTTTCTGCTCGGACATGCTAGCTTAATGGAAGACCATATCGTCTTAAAACAGCATATTCTACCCCATCCAGGCGCAGAGGTTCCTTTATATACTAGCTTTTTAGAAAGTGTTGATTACGAAAATCTTGTTACATATAATGGGAAAGCTTTTGATTGGCCCCAAGTAAAAACAAGACATACTCTTATTCGAGATCATGTGCCAAAGCTTCCATCTTTCGGACATTTTGATTTATTTCATGCAGCCAGAAGATTATGGAAACATAAACTAGAGCGATTAAAGCTCTCTATAGTAGAAAAAGAGGTTTTAGATATAAAAAGGGTGGATGATGTTCCAGGCTTTTTAGCCCCTATGATTTATTTTGATTTCGTCGAACGTAAAGATCCAGAAGGAATGATGGGGATGCTAAAACATAATGAAATGGACATTTTATCTCTTATCACCTTATACACTCATTTAACCTTTCAACTGCTTTCATTGGACGATAATCAGACAGTAAAAGAAAAGTATGAGGTAGGCCGTTGGTATGCGTATATTAAAGAGTCTAAAGCTGCCAAAGAGACCTTCTCCCAAATATCCAATGGACAAGAAATGGATGCGGTAAGAGCAAAATTTGAACTGGCCATGCAGTTTAAAAGGAGTGGAGATTTGGAGCAAGCTATTGAATTATGGGAAAACATAAGTCAATTGCAATGTCCATTATCAGCCTTTCATTCTTGTATAGAACTTGCAAAAGTCTTTGAGCATAAAAAGAGAGATGTACTGTCAGCCATTGAATTCACTGAAAAAGCGATTTCTTTACTTGCTAACCATAACTTATCGATAAAGACAGATGAAGTTGAAAAAAGAATGATCCGTTTAAAGAGAAGGTTAGGAACATCCCAGTCTCTTTAACGTCTAAAAAGATAGGATAAGCGTGAGGATTTCAACATAAAACTGTCACAAAATGTTCATATTACAAATGGGTTAAATCCACTATTTCCTAGTTGTCTGTACCTCTGTGTAGCTGTAAAATGTAGAGTTGTACGGTTGATTAATGGAAAGGCGAAATTCTTATGTAATGAGCCTTAAAATAGAGGAGTGTAACGAGTTTTATGTATAAGGCAATATTATTTCTATTTTTCCTTATGGTTTGTTTAACAGCGTTTATCCTAACAAGTATGAAAGATAATTTCTACACATTTTTTTAATTAGACATTTTTAAATAGATGATTTTATAGTGGTAAAATATAACAAGTGAAAAACATTATAAAATTAGGTGTTTTAATTAGTACAAGATTCCCCTCCCTATCATAGGCTGTTAATGTAAAAACAAAACAACTATTTGAAGGGAGATTGTTTATATGCATTGCAGACCAACAAATATTTTACCAGCGGTTGTTCATCCAACAAAGTGCTGTGTAAATCATACTTTTACTAACAACATTGTGCCTCACATTCATCCGAGCCATACTACAACGGTGAATCATATTCACTATCAAAACCAACACAGCTTCCCACACACTCAATCAGTAGTAAATGAAGTATCAACTTCAAACGTGGTGGTTCCTCCAGGACCAGTACCTTTCGGTGGTCCAGCAGCTGGCCCAGGATTTGGGGCAGGCCCAGGATTTGGAGCAGGTCCTGGATTCGGCGCTGGCCCAGGATTCGGTGCTGGCCCAGGATTTAGGTAAGTATTTATTTTGGCAAGGGTTAAACATTTAACCCTTGCTTTCTCATACAAAGGCTTTGTCTAAAACAAAGCTAGGAGCAATAATTTTATATTTAAGAGCCATAAAAAAATATAAAAATACATATAAATGAAATGGGGTTTCAAGAGAAGTTTGGCTAAAGTTGCTGTAGTATCGGGATATAAGCCATATGAATTAGGAATATTTAAACAAAATGAACCTAGTATCTACTATATAAAGTTAGCGATTAGAAAGAAATTAATTAGTTTACTTGAGGAAGGACTAGAGTGGGTTCTAATCAGTGGCCAATTAGGTGTTGAACTTTGGACTGCAGAAATTGTTTTTGACTTGCAGATGGAAGGATATGAATATTTACAGCTTGCTGTTATTACTCCATTTTTGCAACAAGAAGACAAGTGGAGCGATACAAATAAGGAATGGTATGAATCGGTCCTTGCTCAAGCAGATTATATTGATTCTGTTAGTAAAAAAGGATACGAGAAGCCTTGGCAATTTCGTATGAAAAATCAATTCCTAATCGAAAAAAGTGACGTATTAGTTCTCTTATATGATACCGAAAAAGAAGGCAGTCCAAAATTTATGTATGAAATGGCCATGTCATACAAACAAAATAAAGATTACGAACTACAATTAATTGATTTTTATGAATTGCAGTTAGCAGTAGAAGAAGAACAACTAAAGAAACAAGGGTTTTAGAGAGAAATAACTCGAAGGACCACTGTTTTTTACAGTAAAAATATTTGGCCTTGCAGAAAGATAAATTGACAAAACTGCATATTTTTGAAAAAATGTTATTAATGATTGTTCGAATATCGAGGTGAGTAATTTGTTATCCGATAAAATTAATTTAACAGCGAAAGATATCCTAGAAAAAGAGTTTAAAACGGCTATGCGTGGATATAAGCCTGAGGATGTAGATAAGTTTTTAGATTTGGTTATAAAGGATTATGAGGCAATGCATCAAGAATACGATGAACTTCTTCAAGAAAACGCGAGATTAAAGAAGCAGCTTGATGAATCTTCTAGACGCCCAGCAACACCACAAACAGCAGGAACTACAAACTTTGATATACTAAAACGCTTATCAAATCTAGAGAAACATGTATTCGGTAGTAAGTTATACGACTAAAATTCATTGCTGAATATGTTGAGTTAACATAATCTGTAATATTTTCTAGTTTATTACCATTGCTATTCAACTTCCGATTACATATAATAAGAATGTATCGTTAATAGCGTTCGGGTAATCGCTGCAAGAAGCTTTGCGACTTGTAGAGGAAAGTCCATGCTCGCACGAGCTGAGATGCTCGTAGTGTTCGTGCCTAGCGAATTCATAAGCTAGGGCAGCTAGGCTTTGGCTTGGCTGACGGCAGGGAAAATGCCTAAGTCCTTTGGATATGGCATGAATACCTTTAAAGTGCCACAGTGACGGAGCCTATTTAGAAATGAATAGGGTGGAACGAGGTAAACCCCACGAGCGAGAAACCCAAATGATGGTAGGGGCACTTTCTCTTAGGAATTTGAACGAGGAGAAGGACAGAGTGAATTTTCATTCTGTAGATAGATGATTACCACCGGAGTACGAGACGAATAGTCGTTTGTAGTACAAAGGAACAAAACATGGCTTACAGAACGTTATTAACAATAGTATGAGTGTTATTATTTAGCTCTCCTTGAGGAGAGCTTTTCTTATATATTCACAACTTGGAATATTTTACATATAGCAAGATGGATCAAAAAACGGGATAATTTATATAGGTATTATTACACAGTAATAGTTCAAATGACTGATTTTTTTTAATTAAATACATATCTGTTTGTTAGATTCAAGTTACATCTTGGGGGCTTTTTATGTCTAATGTGAAATTAAAAGTAAAGAATAATGATTCCCTATCAGAAATTGTGTTCAATCATATGCAGGAAGGTATTATTGTTCTGGATCAACAGTTGAATATTATATCGTTAAATCCATGGGCACAAAAAGTAACAGATTTCACTGAAGAAGAAATACTAGGGAAACCTTTTTCAATGTTATTTCATCATCTAGCCGAATATGAAACCGTTACCTCTAAGGTATGTTCAGAAGGCAAGTGGAAAGGTGAAGTAACGAAAATTAGAAAAAACAAAGATGTATATCCTGAATGGATGAACATTCGTAAGGTGTCTCAAGCTGATGGTACTACAAATAATTATGTCGTTGTATTTAGAGATATAACCAAGCAGAAGCATTCTCAAAAAGAGATAAGATTAGCCGCAAAAGTTTTGGAAAATACTAGTGAGGGAGTGCTTATTACTGATGAAAAGGGCACCATTCTTTCTGTAAATCCAGCTTTTGAGGTGGTAACTGGTTATACTAAAGAGGAAGTACTAGGACTAAATCCAAGTCTATTACAATCGGGAATACATGATCAAACCTTTTACAATGAAATGTGGACACAAATAAAAAAACATGGAAGTTGGAAGGGCGAAATTTGGAATAAGCGGAAAAACGGTGAAATTTTTCCAGAATGGTTAACCATTAGTTCAATCAAGGATGATGAAGGTAAGGTTACAAACCACGTTGCAGTATTTTCAGATATTACGGATCGGAAGCATGCAGAGGATCAGCTAAGAAAATTAGCTCATTTCGATGCATTAACTGGTGTCGCTAATCGATATTCTTTAAATAAGCGCTTAAACAGTTTGATTGAAACGGCTGCCAAATATAATCAACAACTAGCAATATTATTTTTGGATTTAGATCGATTTAAGCAAATTAATGATACACTCGGTCATAGTTATGGAGACCTTTTATTAAAAAAAGTGTCAGAGCGGTTAAAGAATTTGATAAAAAATAAAGATATGATTGCAAGGCTTGGTGGAGATGAATTTGTAATCGTTCTACCAAACATCAAGCACCCGAGAGAAGCGGTCCATATAGCTGAAAACATTATCCATTCTTTAACACAATCTTTCCTTCTAGAAAACCAAGAGGTTTACATATCAACCAGTATTGGAATAAGCCTTTATCCATTAGATGGCCTATCAATGGAGTCATTAATTAGAAATGCAGATAAAGCCATGTATCAGGCGAAATCATCAGGTCGTAATCAGTATGAACTCTATCATAGTGATATGCACCAAGATGAAACTAAGCAGCTTAAAATGGAAAATTATTTACGTAAAGCTGTTGAAAAAGATGAATTTTTCCTAGTATATCATCCACAGGTTGATAGTGAGACAAGGGAAATTATTGGTGTAGAGGCTCTTCTTCGTTGGAAACAAGAAGAGATGGGCATTGTTTCTCCTGCTGATTTTATCCCACTCGCTGAGGAAACGGGTCTCATTATACCGATAAGTGAGTGGGTGTTGAAAAAAGCTTGTGAAGATATTCAAAATCTTCATCTTTTAGGCTTTTCAAAAATAAGAATGAGTGTTAATATTTCTGCCTATCATTTTAATCAGGACAGCTTTGTTAAATCAATTTACCATACGATTCATCATACGAATGTAAATCCTCACTTGTTAGAACTCGAGTTAACTGAAAGTATGATTATGCCAAAAGCAACGGAATCAATTAATAAATTAGTTAAACTAAAACAATTGGGTCTAAAGCTATCAGTAGATGATTTTGGTACAGGATATTCTTCTCTAAGCTACCTAAATCGTTTTCCAATAGATACGTTAAAAATAGATCAAAGTTTCATAAAAAAATTAGGTGTGTATGAAGAAGATATATCCATTGTGCAAGCGATCATAACGATGGCACACAGGCTGCATCTAAAAGTAGTAGCCGAGGGTGTTGAGACGAAAAAACAATTTGATTTCCTAAAGGAAGAAAATTGCGATATTATTCAAGGGTATTATATTACTAAGCCGCTTGAGCTTCATGACCTTATTTATCTATTAGAAAATTGGGATCAAGAATTATTAAAGTAAGGGTGAAAATATGTCAAAATTTAATATTATCGCTACATCAGCAATGGGCTTAGAAGCTATTGTAGCGAAAGAAGTACGTGACTTAGGCTATGATTGTGAAGTAGAAAATGGCCGAGTTACATATAAAGGTGACGAAAGAGCAATCGTGCGCAGTAACCTATGGTTGCGCACAGCCGATAGAATTCGTATCAAAGTGGGGGAATTCAAAGCGACCACCTTTGATGAGCTTTTTGAGAAAACAAAGGCACTTCCGTGGGAGCAATTTTTACCTGAAAATGCTGAATTTCCTGTTTCAGGTAAATCCGTTAAATCAAAATTATTCAGTGTTTCTGATTGCCAGGCTATTGTTAAGAAAGCAATTGTTGAACGCTTAAGAACACAATACAAGCGTACAAGTTGGTTTGAAGAAAACGGCCCTCTTTTCAAAATTGAAATAGCACTTCAAAAAGACATTGCCTTTCTTACAATCGACGCAAGTGGAGTTGGTTTACATAAACGTGGTTATAGAGCAGACCAGGGGGAGGCACCATTAAAAGAAACCTTAGCTGCTGCTTTAGTGTTATTAACAAACTGGAACTCTGATAAAGCTTTTGTTGATCCATTTTGTGGGTCTGGGACTATTCCGATTGAAGCGGCATTAATTGGACAAAATATTGCTCCAGGCTTTAATCGAGAGTTTGTTTCGGAAAGTTGGAATTGGATTCCTGAACAAGTATGGGAAGATGCTAGAAACGAAGTAGAAGATTTAGCTAAGTATGATCAACCTTTAGATATTACCGGGATGGATATTGATCACCGAATGGTAAAAATCGCGCAAGAAAATGCTTTTGAAGCCGGTCTAGGTGATTTAATAACGTTTAAGCAAATGCAAGTAAGAGACTTTACAACAACAAAGGAATATGGAGTAATAGTCGGAAATCCACCATATGGTGAAAGATTAGGTGATAAACCTGCTGTTGAAAAAATGTATCGAGAAATGGGACAAGCCTTTGCACCATTAGATACTTGGTCTATCTATATGTTGACATCTAATGAAAACTTTGAAGAATGCTTTGGAAAACCAGCAACGAAAAAAAGAAAATTGTTTAATGGATTTATTAAAACGGACTATTACCAATATTGGGGTAAAAGGCCGCCAAGAGATAAATAAATATGCCACAGACCAACTTTTTATAAAGTTGGTCTATTTAATTTGTAAAAAACAATAGTGACTTTGAACAACAATACTGTTAAATAAGGTAGAAATAATCTGAAAGTTTTAAAACTCTATTGCACCTATGTGTGAATGGTATAATATCGATACAGACCGAATAAAATACATCTATCTAAATTAGCTAAGATATTTTTTCGGTCTGGAGGTAAATCATGAACCAATCACATATTGACTTTCATAAAATTTCTCAAGCACTATCCGGTTCACTAGAGGCTATTAAGAGTGAACAACTTGATTCAAATGAGGCAATTGAGAGTTTGACCTTTGCACAAGAAACGTTGCAACAAGCATTAAATTACTCATTAAATTCAAATTTTACTAGAATGTAAAAGCTGGCTCTTTATAAAGCCGGCTTTTTCTATTTAATCTTAAGGGGTAAACATTGACTCTAGTATAAAAGAATGTGTAAAATGGTGGTTGGTCTGTTTTTGCTATTTAATAATCCTTGGCATTTTATATTAAAGGATTTGACTATAAATATGTAGAATAATACCACGAGATCCTTTGTGCGATATTAGTTTAGATGATCTCTGAAGTAACTATATGAAGAAAGTTTTATTTGTTCGAATGTATAATTTCTGAAGTTAGACTACTGTCTAGCTCCAGCGCTCAGCGACTAGTGTACTTCGCTCCTCTCCCTACGATAAGTCAACATCGAATCGCTCACGCTCTTCGTGTTTCCTTTATCTCAGTCGAGGTGCTCCAGTCCATACGTCGCTAACCGGGGCGCTTGCGCTTTTCTAATTTATTTGGAGGGATCTCATGCAAAATCGTTTACCATTTACATTATCTAAGACTGAATCCTTTTTTGAAAAATTAGGGGAATGGATTGGAGATGTGTTTTATGATATTTTACCTGAAGCTGGATTTGAATTAAGAGATGAACAAATTTATATGGCTTTTCAACTTGAAAAAGCCTTCAAAGATAAAAAAGTAACATTTGCGGAAGCGGGAGTAGGTACGGGTAAAACATTAGTTTATTTGCTATATGCGATTTGCTACGCACGTTATACAAATAAGCCAGGTATTATTGCTTGTGCAGATGAAACCCTAATTGAACAGCTAGTAAAAAAAGAGGGAGATATCGCGAAACTAGAAAAGGCTCTTGATTTAAAAATTGATGTACGCCTTGCAAAATCAAGAGACCAATACCTATGCCTAAATAAACTTGATAAACAGGTTGTCCAAGATCCAACGTTCAATGCAGTATTTGATCAATTACCTGATTTCGTTCACTCTGGAGCATCTATGCAATTATTTGACCGCTATGGCGACCGTAAAGATTATCCTGAATTATCGGATGAGCAATGGGCGGATGTAGGTTGGGACCCTTTACAAGATTGTTTCACTTGTGAAAAGCGTCATCGTTGTGGACAAACTCTCCATAGAGACTACTACCGAAATGCAAAAGACTTAATTATATGTTCTCATGATTTTTATATGGAACATGTATGGACGAAAGAATCCCGAAAAAGAGAAGGGCAATTACCGTTACTTCCAGATGGTTCATGTGTAGTTTTTGACGAGGGTCACCTGTTAGAGTATGCGAGCCAAAAGGCATTGACATACAGGCTAACTGAACAAACGCTTGAATCGCTTTTAACCAGATTAATGTCAAACGATGTTAGAGAAAAAACATTGCATATTATGGATGAATCCATCATTCAAAGTGAACGTTTCTTTGAAGCATTAACAAAAGCATCGACTAAGGCAGTTGGATCTGATAAACAAATGATCACCAAAACTCCTTATGTTTTAGAGCAAGGGAAAAAGCTTCATTACTTATTATCTTCACTGGAAGAAGAACTTGTATTTGAAAGTGAAATGTACGTAATCAATGAATATGAATTGAAAATCGTTGAGGAATATTTAGAGCAAATCACTTATTCTTTATCCTTATTTTTAAGAGAGTTAAAAGGAATTATTTGGTTTGAAGAAATGAATAATGAGAGAACTTTAGTCATCATGCCTCGAATGGTTGAAGATATTATGAGGGAAGAAGTGTTTTCACAGCAGAAACCTTTCGTATTTTCTTCGGCAACACTGTCTGAGAACAAATCATTTGATTATATAGCGAAAAGCTTAGGCATTGACCAATATTATTCATTTTCTGTTAACTCACCTTTTGATTATGATGAGAATATGGTTATTAAGATGCCATCTTTTTCCGAAGATAAAATGAATGAAAAGATGGAATATACGTGGAATGAACTTACAAATACTGGAGGAAGAGGCCTAGTCCTATTTACAAATCAAAAGGATTTAAACAACTTCAAGAAATTTGTAGGTAACGATAATCCTTTCCCTATTTATTATGAAGGAGATGCGGAAATAAGTACTTTAGTTTCTCGTTTTCAAAATGAAGAGCAATCCGTACTCTGTTCGACTCATTTATGGGAAGGACTAGATATACCTGGGGAATCATTAGTCAATGTTATTATTTTTGACTTACCATTCCCACCATTTGACCCCGTTTTTACTGCTAAGAGAGAAGGGGTAGAAAATCCTTTCGAAGAAGTAGATCTACCATACATGCTACTCCGCTTGAGACAAGGGGTAGGAAGACTAATACGAGGCCATGAAGACATGGGAACCGTACACATTTTAATCAATAAAGATGAAAATAAAGAAGTAATTGAATTAGTAAAAAACGCACTTCCTACAAAAATTACAGAATAAACAAACGCGGGATCTTATTAATAAGTCCCGCGTTTTCTACTATCCATATTTCTACGCAAAATAACAATTGAGCTAGTAACTACTATTAAGAAACCAGCACCTACAAGAAAACCAGTGCTAAATGAATCTGTAATGACCCCCGTAACAGACGAACCAAAAACGACCCCAACCGAAAAGAACGCATAAAATAGTCCAAAAGCCTTTCCGCGTGTTTCACTAGAACTATTAGTAATAATTAAGGCATTTATGGAAGGAAATAAACAAGCAAATCCTAGTCCATAAACAGACATTACAATAAATAATAGCAATAGGTTGTCAATAAAACTTAAGCCTATTAAGGCAAAACTGATAATAAACATACCTAAAACCATTACTTTTTCATGTCTAAAACGATCAAATAACCGATTGGTTGGCAGAATAAAGATTAGTATGGCTACCATTCCAAAGGTACTTAATAACAACCCGCTAAACTGACTTCCATACTGTAAATCATCTACTTTTAATGGTAGTAAAAATGCTAAGACACCTTGTGCAAACATGAGTGAAAAAGCACCTAAATAAGCAATTAATAACATAGGAGTCTTTAGTAATTGTAATACATCAAACTTAGAAGATGAATGATCTTTCTTTGTTGACATCATCTGTTTTTCAGGACCTTTGAGAAATAGAAATGCCAGGACAGCCACAATTAACATTAGGATGGTAATAGGGAAGAAAACCCAACTATATCCGAACTTGTTTGCCACGATTCCCCCGAATGCTGGACCTACAATAGCAGAAATTCCAACAGCTGCCCCTGATACAGCCATCGATTTTCCTTGGTTGTTCGTATTACTTGAATAAGAAAGGAGAGTAAAGGCTGCGGGTACTAATAACCCTCCACATAATCCATGTAAAAAGCGAACAACAAGCAAGGACTCTGGTGATGTTACAAATGGATAAAGAGAAACTATTACTCCTGTAAGAAGGAGGCCAATAACAATGACTTTCTTCGCACCGTTTTTATCAATAAATAAACCTGATAAAATATTCCCAATCATATTTGTAAATGAATACATGCCTACAATAACCCCAATGAGCGCAGAGGTTGAACCTAGATCCTTTGCTAAGGGACTCATTATGGGAAGTTGTGAAAACATATCTATAAATGAAACTATCACAATTAGGTAAATAAGGTAGGGCATGATCCATCATCCTATCTTAAAGAATGTCTACCTAAAAGTATAAAGGTTTCTAACCCGAATGGAAAATAAAATCAATGACATTTAAGTGACTGATATAGATTCTGTCATACTGTTCTACAGTTTAGTAAATTTCCTCCTATATTAACATTATTCTGAAAAATATGATAAAATTAGCTAGTAGTGATTTTTAGGAGGTTACAAAATGAGTGAGATTCAAAAGTTAGAAGCAAACTTTTTAGATTATGTGAAGAAAATGAGTGCTTATCAAGAAGCATTGTCATTAATATTCTGGGATTTACGTACGGGGGCTCCGAAAAAAGGTGTCGAACAGCGATCAGAAGTAATTGGAGTGCTTTCTTCAGAAGTTTTTAACATGTCAACTTCGGAAGAAATGGCTACTTACATAAATGAATTATCGAAAAGTCATGAACTTTCAGAGATTACAAAAAAAATGGTTGAAGAATGTAAGAAGGAATACGACCGAAATAAAAAAATACCTGCAGAAGAATACAAAGAATATGTGATTCTTCAATCGAAGGCTGAAAGTGTTTGGGAAGAGGCTAAAGGTAAATCTGATTTTGAATTATTCCGTCCTTACTTAGAAAAGTTAGTGGAAATGAATAAGCGTTTTATACAATACTGGGGCTACAGCGGGAATAAGTACAATACTTTATTAGATATGTATGAGCCTGGAGTGACAGTAGAAGTATTAGACCAAGTGTTTGGGGAGCTTCGTGAGAAAATTGTCCCTTTAGTGAAGGCAATTGCTGAATCATCAAATAAACCAGAAACAAGTTTTCTTTTTGAACATTTTCCGAAAGACAAACAACGTGACTTTAGCTTAGATGTATTAAAACAAATGGGGTACAATTTTAATGCAGGACGTTTAGATGAAACCGTTCACCCATTTGCAATCGGGTTGAACCCTGGAGATGTACGTGTGACTACAAAATATGATGAAAGTGATTTCCGTACGGCTGTCTTTGGTACGATTCACGAGGGTGGGCATGCTCTATATGAACAGAATGTGTCTACAGACTTAATAGGTACTCCTCTATGTTCAGGGACTTCCATGGGAATCCATGAATCACAATCTTTATTTTATGAGAACTTTGTTGGAAGGAACTTATCTTTCTGGAAAAGTAATTTTGAACAATTGAAAAGCTATTCAACTGGACAGTTTGATCATGTTTCCATTGAGGAGTTTTACCGTGCAATTAATGAATCAAAGCCTTCATTAATCAGAATTGAGGCAGATGAATTAACTTACCCACTTCATGTTATTGTACGTTATGAAATTGAAAAGGGCCTATTTAATGATGAGATAGAAGTAAAAGATCTTCCTCAAGTATGGAATGAAAAGTACGAACAATATTTAGGTATTAAACCAGATTGTGATGCAAACGGAGTACTACAAGATGTTCATTGGTCTGGGGGAAGTTTCGGTTATTTTCCATCATATGCACTAGGGTACATGTACGCGGCACAATTAAAGAATGCTATGCTAAAAGATTTACCAAACTATGATGAATTGCTTGAATCAGGTGACCTCTTACCAATAAAAGAATGGTTTACAGAGAAAGTACATCAATTTGGTAAAATGAAAAAGCCATTAGAAATATTAACGGATGTTACAGGTGAAGGATTAAACGCTAAGCATTTAGTTGATTATCTATATGAGAAATATGGTCAAGTTTATCAATTAAATTAATCCACTATAGTTCCAAAAGGATTCTGCCTACAAGGAAAAAATAGACGAAAGGATGGCTTATAGTCATCCTTTCATAAATTTAATAGAGAAGTGGCTTATGAGAAAATGCATAATTAAATAAGATGGTAGTAGAAAGAAAATTTAATTAAATGGTGACAAGATGAAAAAGATCCTTCCTTATATAGCGATATCTATTGCAGCTAGCCTTTGGGGGCTTATTGCAATTTTCGTACGTGGTTTAAAGGAGTCAGGTCTGAATGAAATGGAAATTGTTATGATCCGTGTTTCCTTTGCCACAGTATTTTTATTAATCATAGGGTTTACCCGGTATAGGAATAGTCTTAAAATTGATATACGAAAGATTCACTTGTTTGTTGGAACAGGGGTTCTAAGTATATTATTTTTTAATTGGTGCTATTTTACTGCCATTAACATGATGAACATTTCTTTTGCCGTGATTTTGTTGTATACATCGCCAGCATTTGTAACGATCCTTTCCTTTCTATTTTTGAAAGAATCATTACACGCTAAAAAGATTATAGCTGTAGTTGGAACTATTATTGGTTGCATCTTAATTGCTGGAGTTCAATCCAATGATACATCATCAATTACTCTCGCAGGTGTAATTATTGGTCTTGGAGCGGGTCTAGGCTATGCTTTATATAGCATCTTTGGTAAAATCGCGCTACGTCATTATGAGCCATTTACTGTTACATTGTATACCTTCTTAGTAGCAACGGTTGCCCTTTTGCCCTTTAGCGGTATTTGGAGTAAAATTTCAATTTTACTCGACCCTACTGTGCTTCTCTACAGTGTTGGTCTAGGGCTACTACCTACAGTGGTTGCATACTTCTTATATACATGGGGATTGGAGAAAACAGAAAGCAGTATAGCCTCTGTAATTGCAACGGTAGAGCCGATTGTAGCAACATTAGTGGGTCTTATTATTTATTCGGAAACTATTGGTGGCATACAGATTGTAGGTTCTCTCCTTATTTTAATTTCTGTCATTATAGTTAACCTTCCTAAAAGGGGAAAGGGACTGGCAGCATCAGAGAATATCAAAAAAGCTCCGATTCAGTAGAATCGGAGCTTGCTTGTATGTCCAGCTAGGGCTGAGCAATGTTATATCTCTTTTATAATTACCACAGTTTGAATCCTTTAGATCCAATTGGGGCATTTTGTATCATGTCGATGAACGGAATCGTATAAGCGAATAGAATTAATAGAACAGTAATTCCAAGCCATAACTTCCAGTTTTCAAATACCATTGGTGTTTTTTCTACATCTTCAGCAGACTCACCAACTGGGAATTCTTCTTCACCTTTAGGTGCAAAGAATGCAAGGTTAACGAAGATG
The DNA here is from genome assembly GCF_034427655.1 of Robertmurraya mangrovi. Taxonomy (NCBI): domain Bacteria; kingdom Bacillati; phylum Bacillota; class Bacilli; order Caryophanales; family Bacillaceae; genus Robertmurraya; species Robertmurraya mangrovi. Next base: position 84,373 of record NZ_JAXOFX010000011.1, on the reverse strand, counting down.
ATTAATACTAAAATAATACCAATGAATAGGATTGACCCACCAACTGCTTGAGCGATTTGGTAAGGAATCCATTCAGAAGCTTGAGCAGCACCGCCGTATTCAGAGAATGATGAACGACGAGGTGCACCAAGTAAACCAGCAGCGTGCATTGCACCTGACATAAATGTCATACCAATTGACCAAGTGATAGCTTGAATGATTGCTAGTTTGTTCATTGTTTTAGTTAGTTTACGTCCAGTAATATGTGGTACTAACCAGTAAGAAATTCCAAAGAAAGTTAATACTACTGATGTTGCTAGTGTTAAGTGGAAGTGACCAGTTACCCAAATCGTATTATGAACAACTTGGTTCATTTGGTGAGATGCGTTAACCATACCACCAGCACCTGCAGGAATAAACGCTAACATCCCGATGAAAGGAACAACGAAACGTGCGTCACCCCAAGGTAACTTCTTAACCCAACCGAATAATCCTGTTGCTCCTTTAGAGCGACCAAATGTTTCAAATGTAGCAAATAAAGAGAATGCTGTCATTAAAGAAGGTATTACAACTAAGAAAGTTAAAATAACTTGTAAGAACTTCCATGCTGGATCAATACCAGGCTCCATTAACTGATGGTGGAAACCAACAGGAATTGAGAATAGTAAGAATAAAATAAATGACATACGTGCTAATGAATCTGAGAACACTTTTCCACCAATTACTTTTGGAATAACAACATACCAGCACATATAAGCAGGTAATAACCAGAAGTATACTAGCGGGTGTCCAAAATACCAGAATAGTGTACGGCTTATTAGAATATCAATTCTTTCAACAAATCCTAAAGACCAAGGTAGAAGTTGTAATAATACAGTAGCAGCTACCCCGATTGTTGCTACGATCCATAGCATCGTGTTAACAACAACCATGAATGTTAAAAGTGGACTTGGTTTTCCTGGATTACTTCTTCTCCATCTAGCATAAGTAGTAATCATAGCTCCACCATTTAACCAGCTTCCAACCACCACTAAAGTTAATCCAATATAGAAAATAGGGTGTGCTTGTAATGGTGCATAGAACGTGAATAATACAGAAGCTTCGTTTAAAAGAACCATAGCAGCTGCCATTGCAGTTCCGATTGTCATTGTCCAGAAGCCAATCCAACCAGTCGTACGTGCTCCGTTAGAAAGAGCTCCTGCCGTACGGCTTACTGCAGCGAATTGAAAACCTAAAATAAAGAAAGTAGTTAGTACAAGACCTAATAATACTCCATGTACAGTTAAAACTTGATAATATCCAATACCTAAAGGTAATTCAAACTTTCCAGAACGAACTAGTACTTGCAGTAATCCAGCAAGTCCGCCTAATGCTAATGCAATGAATGCCACATGGAAGTGGGCCATTGCTAATTTACCATCACGGCGGTCTACTTTTGCGTTAGCTGTTTGGCTAATCATTATTCAACCACCTCAATTTTCGATGTCATCATGTGGTGACCAGTACCACAATATTCATTACATAAAATTAAGTATTCTCCAACTTTATCAAAAGTTGTAACATATTCACTGATGTATCCAGGTTCAAGCATCATATTGATGTTTGTTCCAGCAACTTGGAAACCGTGAATTACATCTTTTGTTGTTGCGATTACTTTTACTTTTGCACCAAGTGGAACTTCAACTGTTCCAGGTGTGTAAGCAAAAGCTTGTGCAACGAATACTAATTCATAATCCCAATCTTTACCTTCAACCTTTTTCAATCCTGGCTCATTAAATGGTGCAGTTGTATCAACTTTTTCCGGGTTAATAGTTGCTAAACAGCTCGGTGGTTGATTTCCAAGGTAGAATGCACTTACACCAAGGACTGTTAAGAATACTAGTAGTGCACCTACACCGAAGGTAAGCCAAATTTTCTCAAACTTATGAATATGCATGGCTCTTTATCCCCTTTCTCTCATTAAAAACGATCTAAAAATAAAAAGTAAACACTTACCCAAGTAACTACTAGTATAAAACCTAGTAAGAAAACGGAAGCCAAAGTTCCCTTTAGAGAAGAGCTATCCTCAATTTCAGTTTTTGTTTTTCTACTAAGTTCCGGCTTTGCCATACCACTCACTCCCTCCAGAATTTCTGATAACGTAAAACTTGCTTAAATGAATGATTACACTTTCATCATACAAAACAATTTGTAAGAATCCATATGGTTTCTGGGATTTCACAAATTGTTCATTAATGTTATATCTACTATATTAGTAGTGTAAAGTTGATACAGCAGTGATATATGTCACATTAACCACTATGTAAATGTGAAAAGAATGTGAAATGTTCAAATGTGGGAAGCAGTAAATTAAGGGGGATATTCACTGTTCAAAGAGTAATTGAATCGTGCAGAAGGTTAAGAAGAGGGTATTTAAATCCAAAATAAAAAGAACGTTTAGTATTATGAAACGTTCTTTAAAACATTTGGGCTAATTAACATGTTGCCAATTCTTTTTTTATTCCATAGTCCAATCGGAGTACAAGCCTGTTCCATTACATCCTTCGCAGTCGAAAGTATTATCATATGGAATAAACTCACTCGCGGGTGGATAAATATGATATCCTCTGCCACCGCAATCAGGGCATTTATTTTCAGTCTGCATTCTTGTAATGTATTTCTCATTTCTTGTGGCCTTCCACTCATTAAAAGCATTTAATAATCCCATTTTTTCTCACCTGCTAATATACAATTAGGTTATTTTTAGCTATTTATTTTTTAATATTTTTCTAAAATAATGTAACTCTAATGAAAAGTAATAAATAACTAAAAACAGTACCTATATGTATTATTCATATGAACAGTAACTTTTATGCGTTCCAATGAAAAAAAGGTGATTGAATAACAAGTAGTTTCATATTATATTCTAACTTCTCTTTCCTGGCGCCTAGGTATGTCCATAAAAAAATTCAACAGTAAGATTAACAAATAGACATGAGAAGAAATATTATATAAAAACACGTATTTAAGGAAGCGAGTGTTATAGATGGAAAAGTATTATTGCGAACATTGCAGACTTCTATACAATCATCAGGAACCGTGTAAAGTCTGTGGTAACGTTGTTGTAAATAAAATCTGGATTGAAGTACAAAAGCATAACGATGATAAAGCATGAACACCAGTCGATTCTGGTGTTCTTTTTAAATATGAATTAGTCCACTTTTCTTCCCTTTTTTTAATTCATTTGATATGTTGGATAGGAAGAAATTATTATTGAAGAGGGTGAAATCGGATGTATTTACCATCGTTTAGTTTAGAGGGAAAAAAAGCGGTTGTAACAGGAGCTGGAAGAGGTATTGGTAGGGCACTTGCTATCGGATTAGCTGAAGCGGGGGCAGATGTAGCTTTATTATCTAGAACAGAGAATGATTTGAAAGAAACAGCTAGCCTAATAGAAGGTCTAGGAAGACAAGCTATTATCCTTCCAACAGATGTTACTAAGCGTGATGAGATACAAAAGAGTTTAGAAGTAATTAGAAACCAATGGGATACCATACATATTTTGATTAATAATGCAGGCATGAATATACGATCTAAAGCGTTAGATGTGACTGATGAAGAATGGCAGACTATTATGGATACAAATTTAAAGTCAGCATTTATGATGTCACAAGAAGTTGGGAAAATCATGAAAGAAACACAAACTCATGGTAAAATCATCTCTATTTCATCAGTTGCCGGTCATGTAGCATTACGAACTGGAGTCGTTTACGCTGCAACTAAAGCGGCTCTCATTCAAATGACCAAAGTGTTAGCTCTTGAATGGGGTCCACATCACATTAATGTAAATTCTATCGGTCCTTGGTATTTTAAGACTCCATTAACAGAAAAATTACTAGCAGATCCTGACTATGTTAAAGACATTTTGGCTGTTACTCCTTTAAATAGAGTCGGTGAACTTCCTGAACTTGTTGGACCTGTCGTGTTCCTTGCTTCAGACGCTGGAAATTACGTGAGTGGGCAAACATTGTTTGTCGATGGTGGAATGACTATTCACGGATTTTAAAACTACAAAAAAGAAAAAAGGCGCTTTCGCATGAAAGTGCCTTACTTCATCTCAACCATTAAAATTACTTCAATCATGCCAAGGTTTTGGATATGTATAGGTAATTTAAATGCTTTTTCAAAACCATAAACTTTTGTTTGTCCAACAAAAACTGTTGGAGGAGTAATATCCATATCGAATCCTTTTTGTGCAATGGTTGTTGATAAGTTACCTGCAATCATATTCCCAAGTTCACCAGCAAAAGATTCAAGCATTTCACCTTCTAGGATCATGCCAAACATACCCTCACCGATTTTTCCGAAGATCTCTTCACTACCATTAATGATAATTCGTCCTCTAACATCACCTGTCATCCCGATTAACACACCTACAGAGTGCTGTGTAAACGGTTGAGAAAATAGTGAAGGCTTGTCTACAGCAACTTCAAAAGGAAGTACTGATTTGACTGAATCGATAGTCCCGTTTAATATATCAGTTACACTTTTCGTTAATGTCACAAAACATTCCCCCAACACTCGATTAAATCTAATATTATCATAAATTTTCTGATTTTATAGTATTGATTTTTAAAAAGTGTTAAAAAAAGGATAAGTAATAAGTAATAGTTATAAAGTTGCGCTTCAACTGGAAAAGATTATATGATGAATATCATTTATAAACCCCTTATAATAGGAATTGCACAGCAACTCCTTCAAGACGTTAATTCCTCCAAGTCATTTGGGGGATTTTTTTTTTGCCTCTTACCGCATAAATTTACCCTTTATGGAAATGTTAACCTCATATTGTACATCAATAAAGGAGAGAGATTATGCCTTCTATTTTGTCGGTTGCCGAAGCAATCCCTTCTTATCAAATCAATCAAGATGAAGTGTTAAATTTTTCACGAGAACTCTTCTCCGATTCCTTTAAAGATATCGAAAGACTTTTAAAAGCTTTTCAAAATGGTGAAATTGAAAAACGTCATTTTGCCAAAGACATAGAGTGGTTCAGTAGTGATAAAACATTTGAAGAAAAAAACAATGCCTATATAGAGAATGCAGTTGAGCTGGGTAGTAAGGCAATTGTTAATTGTTTACATAGCTCCAAATTCCTTAAAGAAAAAGTTGATTTCACTGAAATAGATGCCATTATAACAATTTCAAGTACAGGGCTTGCTACTCCAAGTATTGAAGCTAGAATCATGAATCTCTTATCCTTTTCAGAACATACAAAAAGAATACCCATTTGGGGATTAGGGTGTGCTGGGGGAGCTAGCGGACTATCAAGAGCGTATGAATATTGTCTAGCTTCCCCAAAGGCAAAGGTTCTTGTATTAACTATTGAGTTATGCAGCTTAACTTTCCAAAGAAATGATCACTCCAAGAGTAACTTAATTGGAACGTCCTTATTTGCTGATGGGGTTGCATGTGCCTTAGTAGTGGGTGATGATGTTGAGCGTAAAGAGATTCAAAAAATGGACTCTATTCCTTCCATATTTGCTACTCAATCAACAACCATGAAACATTCACTTGATGTCATGGGGTGGGATGTTAAAAATGAGGGATTATACGTCATCTTTTCAAAAGATATCCCTTCCATTATTGAAAAATGGTTAAAACCTAATGTTTATCAATTACTAAATCAATACGATATAGAAATGAAGGATATTGAACATTTTGTTGCTCATCCTGGAGGGAAAAAAGTACTGCAAGCATATGTTCATTCATTAGACTTAACAGGTGAAAAAATTGAAGTTTCACAGGCGGTATTAAGAGAGTATGGCAATATGTCCTCTTCAACTATATTGTACGTACTTAGACGGTTTATGGAAAAAGCAGAAAAAGGGGAGTTAGGATTAGCAACAGCATTAGGGCCTGGTTTTAGCTCAGAACTCTTATTGTTAAGGTGGGTATAAATGTTATTTACCATTTTCTTAGCATTCATATTGACGCAAAGAATTTTTGAATTATTTGTAGCCAGAAATAATGAAATTTGGATGAAGAGTAGGGGAGCATTAGAGTTTGGGAAGACCCATTATGTTTTTATGGTTCTCATTCACTCTTTATTTTTTGTCGTTTATACCGGAGAAGTATTCTTACTTGAAAAACAAATTAGCCCAGTTTGGCCATTTCTATTAATCATCTTCATCTTGACACAAACTGGGCGTATTTGGGCCCTTTCATCGTTAGGAAAGTACTGGAATACCAAAATTATCGTCCTACCAAATGCAGATATAGTGAAAAAAGGGCCCTACCGGTTTTTAAAGCACCCTAACTATGTAATTGTGACCATTGAATTTATCGTTATTCCATTAATGTTTCAGGCCTACTTTACTGCATTCATCTTTTCTTTTTTGAATGTATTGATTTTATCAATTAGAATTCCGGCAGAGGAGAAAGCATTAAAAGAACTAACAGAATATGAAAACGAATTTCTAAAATCCAACCGATTTGTACCAAATATCTTTAAAAAATGGTAACCATTCTAATCAGTAATTGAAAATGATTCTCTTTCATGATAAAGTTTTAGTAAGCTTGATATTAATTCTCACTCTCAAATCATGAGGAAGGTGTTAAGGAATGGTAACTATATTTATCATAGCTACAATAGGCATCTACACATACTTAGCAAAATACATATTAAAAAATGTTAGTAAAGCTGCATTAAACAAGTAATTTTATCTATAAAAAATATATTTAATGAGGGGCTTTCCTCAAAAGGTCATTATAAAAATGATTTTTTGAGAAAAGCCCTCTTTTTATAAGGCTACCGATTTTTTGAATGGTTCTAGTAATTTTGTCCGTTGATTTCCGGTCCAGGCACTTGCTTTTCGTGACCTCGTAAGGTTTCTTCCTTGCATCCTTTATTTATAACAGGAAGTTAAAAACCACGTTTATAAGCAAAACAAGTTGATCGGAGCGGAAGGTGCTTGACTCCTAGGGGATTAGCGTTGCAGGCGAGACCCCACAGGAGCTTGCGACGAGGAGGCTCGCCGAACGCCCGAGGAAGAATCGTTCTTTGAAAAAATCGGCTTTAGGATTTTTTCTTTATTCTTCCCCCAGGAAAGCAAGCACCTGGAGCGGAGATCAACCGCTTCTCCACTCACCAAAAATACGCATTACGAAACACCTCTACATATATAAAGATAGGAAAACTGAAGTAAATCAGTTAAAATATGATTAATTAAATCGAACAACAAGGGGTTAGAAATAATGGTTCAAACGTTACATCAACAAGAAAAGACTGAATTATTAATAAAAACAGCTGCTTTACATTCTTTTTGTAAAGACAATAAAGATACCGAAACAGCTAATAAAGCAAAACAATTAGCACTAAAGCTTGAAGAACGTGAATTTTCGATTGCCTTTTGTGGCCACTTTTCTGCAGGTAAATCAAGCATGATAAATAAATTAATTGGCGAAAACCTTCTGCCTTCAAGCCCTATACCAACAAGTGCCAATTTAGTTAAGGTAAAAACAGGGGACGAATACGCAAAAGTATTTTTTAAAGAAGGGAAGCCAAGGCTATATCCTGCTCCATATGATTACGAACAAGTAAAGTCATTTTGTAAAGATGGTGACCAAATTCAAACAATTGAAATCAGTCATGCAACCGATGTCTTACCTAGTTCGGTTGTGATCATGGATACGCCGGGGATAGACTCTACAGATGACGCCCATCGAATTGCTACTGAATCTGCCTTACATTTAGCAGATTTAGTTTTCTATGTAATGGACTATAATCATGTTCAGTCTGAATTAAATTTCTTATTTACAAAGGAGCTAACGGCTGCTGGTAAGGAAGTTTATTTAATCATTAATCAAATAGATAAACATCGTGACGAAGAGCTCAGCTTTGATCAATTCAAAAATAGTGTTAAGGAATCCTTTGCAGCATGGGGAGTAAAGCCTTCACATATTTTTTATACTTCATTAAGGGAAGAGCAACATCCTAAAAATCAGTTTAAGGAACTTCAATCGTTCATCCATTCGAAAATCGAGCAACGAGATGAATTATTATCGGTCTCTGTTTTTCATTCGTTAAAAAAGTTAACGGAGGAGCACATCAGTTTTTTACAAAACATAAATGAAGAAAATCTAGCTAAATATGAAGAAGAGTTGTCATCCCTTTCTGAACTAGAGCAACAAGAGCTAATTTATCGAGTTCCTCAGTTAAAGGACGAAATAAACGAGTTAGCTTTATCATTAAAAGATAGAGAAATCGAACTTACTAATGAAATAGAATCTGTATTGAAAAACGCTTATTTAATGCCGTTTCAAACTAGAGAATTGGCTGAATCATACCTGCAATCTAGACAGCCTGACTTTAAAGTGGGACTTTTCTTTTCCAAACAAAAAACAAACCAAGAAAGAGCAGAACGCTTAGAAAAGTTCTATGCAGATTTAATAGATAAAGTAAAATCACAACTGGAATGGCATGTGAAAGAATTATTTTTAACTATTTTAAAAGAAGAGAATATCCATGACACTACCTTGTTATCACAAATTCAAGCAATCACCATTCACTTTGAACAGGGGCTATTGGAACAAGCGGTGAAAGAAGGAGCACGTTTATCAGGTGAGTATGTGCTCAACTATACAAATGATGTAGTGGAACAGATTAAGAAATTGGCTAGATTAAAAGTAAGCGATATCAAACAAGCATATTTATCGATAATAGAAAATAAACAGTCAAAAGAAAACCAAAAGCTAAATGTTGAACTAAATAAAGCTACTCAATTATCTAAAGCTTGGCAAAATAAACAAGAGATTCTTGATAATCAAACGGCTGCTCAAATTCATCTTGAACAGTTAATATCTGGTCACTTTAATCAAGAAACCTTCATTGGCAAACTGCAAGAACTTCTTGAGAACCAGGAAGAAGTAGAAGTGATTTATGATTCCTTACAGAATTCAATTCAAGATAATCCTGTAAAACTAGTCAAGACAGAGATACAGGAAGAGGAAAGTAGATCTTCTGAAAATAACAGTCAAATAAATATGGAGATATTAGTAAATAGATTGAAGAGTACAGCAGGTGATCTAGAGAAGGTCCCAGGGTTCAAAAAAATTACAGCGGAACTAATTCAAAAAGCAGAACGCCTAGAAAATCAAGGGTTTACAGTGGCCCTTTTCGGTGCTTTTAGTGCGGGTAAATCGTCATTTGCAAATGCGTTAATAGGGGAGAAGCTACTACCAGTATCTCCAAATCCGACAACTGCTGCCATCAATAAGATCATGCCTGTTGATGAACAACATCCACATGGAACAGTAAAAGTTAAATTAAAAGATGCTAATGTCTTGTTTAATGACGTAAGCCGTTCCCTATCTGTTTTTAATTTTAAAGCTGGTCACTTCGATGATGCTTTAAAACAAATAAAAACAGTTATCGACAATGTTGATGATTTCGATGCTAACGAGAAAACTCACTATGCTTTTTTACATGCATTTTATCGTGGATTTGAAGCTTATAAGGAGCATTTAGGAGAAGTTATATCTGTAGATCTAAATGAATTTAGACAATTTGTAGCTAATGAGGAGAAGTCATGTCTTGTTGAAACCATTGAAGTTTATTTTGATTGCGAATTAACAAGAAAAGGCATTACTTTGGTGGATACTCCTGGTGCTGACTCTATTAATGCTCGTCATACAGGTGTTGCATTTGAATATATAAAAAATTCAGATGCCATTCTTTTTGTAACTTATTACAACCATGCATTCTCAAAGGCAGACAGAGAATTCTTGATTCAATTAGGAAGAGTGAAGGATGCGTTTGAATTAGATAAAATGTTCTTCGTTGTTAATGCTATTGATTTAGCAAATGATGAGCAAGAAATGAACGATGTATTAACATATGTAGAAGATCAATTAGTTGCTTACGGGATTAGACGTCCTCATTTGTTCCCAATTTCAAGCTTGTTAGCTATTGAAGAGAAACTGACAAATCAATCACTGAACTCGAGATTGGATGCATTTGAGAAACAGTTCTACTCATTTATTACACATGATTTAACTGACATTGCTGTTACTGCAGCTAATAATGAATGGAATCGTGCAGTTGAATTATTAAGAAGTTATATTCACTCTTCTCAAGAAGATAAAGAGTTAAAGGAACAAAGAAAAGATAATTTAAAATTAGAACATAAAGAAATGGAAGGACTCATTAGAAAAGAAACCGCTGAAATCTTACTACCTCGTCTGAATCAGGAATCAGACGAATTAACCTATTACATTAAGCAGCGTGTATTCTTGAGATTTAGTGATTTCTTTAAGGAATCATTTAATCCATCTGTACTAAAGGATGATGGCAGAAATCTTAAGAAGGCTTTAGCAAATGCTTTAGATGATTTCCTTCAAACCATTGGTTTTGATTTTGCACAAGAGCTTCGTGCAACAAGTCTAAGGTTAGAAGTATTTATTGGTAAACTTTTAGAACAGTCATTCCAATCAATTGTAGATAAAGCGAATCATGTAAATCCTGATGTTTCATTTAGTTCATATGAAATGTCATCATTAGCTTCTCTAGAATTCGAGTCGGCTTTTGAACATCTTGAAAAAGAAGAATTTAAAAAAGCAATGTCCTACTTTAAAAATCCTAAATCTTTCTTTGAAAAGAATGAAAAGAAGTTAATGAGTGAGGAGCTTGAAAAAAATCTCCAACTACCAGCTGAAACTTATCTTGAAACTGAAAATAATAGACTAAAAAATGTCTATGGGATGGAGTTAACAAAAGAATTAAGTTCCCTAATTAATCATATGTGTGAGGAAGCTAAAGAATATTATGAAGGTATGTACGCTGCCCTAAGTAATGAAATTCCAATTGAGCAGCTTCAACAATTAGAGAAAAAAATCTCGAACTACTAATTTTTGGCAATGGAGTATATATGGAAAACGTACTTAGGGAATTAGAGCATGATTACAATATTGAGATTTTATTTGCTTGTGAAGCTGGTAGCCATGTATGGGGCTCATCTTCAGAGGACTCAGATCTAGATCTACGATTTATTTATAAACAAAAAGATTTACGTTCTTACTTGTCTCTTGAAAAGCTAATTGATGTTATTGAAATAAACAACGAAATAGACATTCATGGCTGGGATATTCAAAAGGCTTTACAATTACTAAGAAAATCAAATCCAACTTTGTATGAGTGGGCTTTTTCACCTGTAGTATATTTCGAAAAAAATTCTTTTTCAGAAAAGCTGAAACAGATGATCATGAATCATTACTCTCCTTATTCACTAGTGATGCATTACATTCACTTAATGGCTAGGAATATTAAGGAAGTAAAAGGATGTCATACATTTAATTTAAAGAGACAAAAGCAATTAATCCAAGCGGTAAAAAGTGTTTTGATTTGTCATAATTTTTTCGTTAGTCATTCCATTAGGAGTCCTTTTTTCCTTAGTGACATTTTACAAAGCCAAACAACCAATCCGTTTGCTAAAAGTTATCGTCAACTAGTTGAAGCAAAAATCATGAACAAAGTAGTTCCTAATCATTTTTATGTGGACCTCTTAGACCGATTAGAGATTGAAAAGGTGTCCCTATTAGAAAAAGTAAACGAACTCGGAAGAGGGAATGATTGTAAGGACCAGTTAAACGAGTGGCTTTGGGAGCTACTAAACATATAGGGGGAAATATGGAAAATCCATTTCATGCATGTGCAACATGTACACATTTTCGTCCTGAAAAAGTAGAAAACGGGATGAGGTACTTTTGTAATCGATTAGGATATGACACGAAGCCCGACTATCAATTTAATTGTTGGACACCTAAAGAACATGTAATAAAGTTGATGGAGAAGCGGAAGGAGGAGAGAAGTTGAAAACATTTATTAGCAATGAATGGTTACTTGAACATTTGGAAGATGAAGAAGTTCGAGTGGTTGACTGCCGGTTTAAACTAGGTAATCCAAACGAAGGTAGTTCTTTATTTCAAACGAGTCATCTTCCAGGTGCCATATATTTTGATTTAGAAAAGGATTTATCTAGTGTAGTAAGAGAGCATGGTGGTAGACACCCCCTACCAAAGTTGGAACAATTTAAATGTCTATTAGAAAAGTCAGGAATATCAAACTCTACCACAGTTGTTGCATACGACGGAGGGGAAGGTGCGTTTGCTTCACGTTTATGGTGGCTTTTAAAATATGTAGGTCATGAAAAGGTCTTTATTTTAGATGGTGGTTTTCGTTCCTGGGAACAGTCTAGTTTTCCTGTTACTAATAATATTGTCCAATATAATCAGGCTGAATATATTTTGGATATTCAAAAGGATATGCTAGCTTCCTACCTTGATGTAAAACAGGCAGTAGAATCAAAAGATGCTATCCTAATAGATTCCAGAGAAACGAAACGCTATATGGGTGTAGAAGAACTAATCGATAAAAAAGCGGGACACATACCAGGGGCTCATAATTATGTATGGCTTGAAGGGTTCCAAAATGGCCATTTTAAAGAGCCGTATGAGCAAGCAAACAGATTCCATAACCTAGATAAGTCAAAAGAAGTCATTGTCTATTGTGGATCAGGAGTAACGGCAACACCAAATGTCATTGCACTAAAAGATGCGGGATTTACAAAAGTTAAGTTATACGCAGGAAGTTTTAGTGATTGGATATCCTATGAGGAAAATGAAGTAGCCACAAAAAATTAATTTACTAAAATAAAAATACATGGGTGCCAGCAAACCCATGTATTTTTTACTGTAGTGTTCAATATAAAGGGATTATTTGTAAGAAAAATGATATAATTTAAGGGCTTTAAAAAATGATTGGAGGATAAACTGGATGATTTCAAATGGCTATACTGTTACAAAAAAGAAAAAAACAGATTTTATTCAAAAGCTAGTCCCAACTGCTATTATTCTAATACTATCGTCTGTCTTTTTACCCATTTTTTTTCTAGGACCCATCCAAGGCCTGATTTATCAACCAAAAGGATATTGGCTTTATGAACCACCGAAGTCTGCCTATGTAACGTTTATCATTTGCGTATTGGTAATTGCCTTTCTACTAATCTTATTTGCCTTTTTAGCTAGTAAAGGTGCCATTAATAGAATAACGAAAAGTTTGATAGTGATATCTACAGTTGCCTCTATTGCTGTAATAATATTATGTTTTAATAACTATCATTATGTCGATAAAGAAGGGATTCATATAAATCCACTGTTTGGATTTGAAGAAAAAAGTTACTCTTGGGATGAAGTAACCGAAGCTAGACAAACGGTAAAAGTAAAAATGGGGATAATGAGTGGCGATGAACTCATTCTTAGTTTTAATGACGGAAATAAATATGCTTTATTGTTAAACTCCAACGTAATTAAAGCGAGAGTGGCTATGTATTTTGAGTTGGAGGAAGAAAGAGGCATTAAGATTATTTATGAGGACGCAGAAGGACAGAGTTAAAATGGGGCTTAAAATGATTACCAACTGATTTATAGGTGTTTCCATGGTATAATTAATTTTATGACTTTGAACTAAGAATTTGTTAGGAGGAACGCACCTATGGAACAGAAACCAACTTTAATGCTTGTAGATGGTATGGCACTTTTATTTCGTGCATTTTTTGCAACAGCTGTTACAGGACAATTTATGATCAATTCTAAAGGGGTTCCGACAAACGGTATACATGGCTTTGTTAAGCATTTCTTAACAGCTGTTTCTTCCTTTAAACCCACTCACGTAGCTGTATGTTGGGATATGGGAAGTAAAACTTTCAGAACAGAAATATTTCAGGATTATAAAGCAAATCGATCAGAAGCACCTGTTGAGTTAATACCTCAATTTGATTTAGTTAAAGAAGTAGTTGAAGCTTTCAATGTACCTAACATTGGATTAGCAGGGTATGAAGCAGATGATTGCATTGGTACGATTGCTAAAAATATGGACGGGGATTTAAATATTAGTATCTTAACTGGAGATAGAGATATTTTACAACTTCTAGATGAACGAGTTTCCGTTATTTTATTACAGAAAGGATACGGAAATTATCTTGTTCACACTCCTGAAACTTTTTATGAAGAAAAAGGAATTTCTCCTAACCAGATGATAGATCTAAAAGCTCTAATGGGCGATCCAAGTGATAACTATCCAGGCGTTAAAGGAATTGGAGAAAAAACTGCATTGAAACTTGTCCAACAATTTGAACATGTTGAGGGCATTGTTTCCAATTTGGATCAGTTAACAAAGAGCCAAAAAGCTAAAATTGAGCAAGACTTAGAGATGCTATATTTGAGCAGACAATTAGCTGAAATTAAGTGTGATGTACCAATTGAGTATTCTTTAGAAGAAGCAATTTTAAATTATAAACATGATCACGTACTGAATAAATTTCAGGAACTTGAGTTTAAAGGGCTTCACAAAATGCTACAAACAGAAAAAGAATACGCATAATATAGAGAGGTTGATTCGAGTGATCAACCTCTTTTTTTACATTCAATTATTATATCTTTGTATTACTTTTCTTCGCTCTATTTTCTAATTCACTCTTAGGACTTTTAGTAAGTTCTGCATCTTGTCCATATCCTTGTGGATTCACGCCTGGAGCTTTTGTTCCTCTATTTGTGTGACTGTTTTTTCCACCCACTAAAAACACCTCCCATCAACAAACAATCGTTTATATTGTACCCATAGCGCATAATCTCACTCCATCTTCTTCACAATAATATAGAGGTGAGATGATGAATAAAGGAGTTTATGTTGCGTTATTTAGTATTGGGCTAGCACAAGGTTTGAAAATTCCCATTCACTTTGCAAAAAATAAAGAATGGCGACCTGAATTGTTTTTTCAAACGGGTGGGATGCCAAGTTCCCACTCAGCTGGAGTAGCTTCTTTAACCACTTATATTGCTCTAGAGCGCGGAGTACCTACTATAGATTTTGCATTGTCTCTTGTATACGGATTAATTGTCATGTATGACGCACAAGGAATCCGTCGTCAAACAGGAGAGTTAACATTAAAGGTCAATAACATGGATGAATTGGTGTCTAAGCTCCGTCATGACGAAAGTGTGAAGTTTGAAGAAAAGACACCAAAAAAATTAAAAGAAATGTTAGGACACCAACCAGAAGAGGTCGTTGGTGGAGCGTTATTGGGAGTTTTAACAGGAACTTTAGGGCATTTTTTATTCAAAAAAAGATAGAAGTTTGTCGAAAGCTGAGGTAATATTTAGTAGTTAGGTTATTGGGAGAGGGATGGAAGTAGGATGAAGACAGAGGATTATCTACAAAATCTAATTGGGAAAGGGTTTCATTTCCGAGAGGATGCCATTGGATTTATTTATTTCGGCAAACAATACACAAATGCTTCAGATGAACTAACAAACACGGCGATTGAGCTGACACTTAAGGCACAGAAAACGTTTGATGGTAGCTTCTACGTTTCTGTACTTGAAACATTAATGACCAATAAAATAAATACAAGAGCTGAGGCCATTAAGTTTGTGAAGCAAAAAAACTTGCTGGCTATCTAAATAATAAAAAGGCGTGTAAAAGACACGCCTTTTATACTGCTTTTTTACGTTGTTTTATTTTTTTGAGTAGAAATCCTTTACCCATTGGTAGTTCGGCAAATAACATACCTGCTAAAATCAGTAAGCAGCCAATTAATGCACTTGTTGATAATCTTTCATTTATCCAAAGATAAGCCGTTGCTGCTGCAAAAACAGGCTCCATAGCAAATATTAATGCCACTCTAGTTGGAGTAGTGAACTTTTGAAAATTCGTTTGAGCAAAGAAGGCTAAGGCAGTTGCAAATACGGCTGTCACTAAAAGCGCAAAAATGACCTCTGATCGGAACAAGACACTTGGGCTAAATGCAGTCATATAGTCTTCTGTGATTAAGGAAAACATGAAAGAACAGATGGTTACTGTAGCAATTTGAATCACTGTTAGTAATAGACTTGGATATTTACTACTGTATTTACCTGTAAAAATAATATGCATCGCAAAACCAATAGCACAGAAGAAAACTAGAACATCACCTTTATTTAAAGCGGTCATATCCGTCATTGTAAGCATGTATAGACCAACCGTTGCAATAACTACACCAATTACGGCATTTTTGCTAGGACGCTGTTTTAATAGAATGATAGATAATAAGGGCACCATTACCGCACAAAGACCCGTAATAAAACCAGCCTTTGACGATGTAGTGTATAAAAGTCCAACGGTTTGAAAAGCATAGCCGACAAACAACCAAACTCCCATAATTACACCAGAAAACAATAACTTTCTATTAAGGTGAGAGAGTTGCTTTCTTTCAAATAGAATTAACCAACCCCCGAGAAGTAGTGTAGCTAATAAAAAACGAACCGCATTAAAAGAATGTGGGGGAAGGGATGCAATGGCGTTCTGGACGACCACAAAAGTAGCACCCCAAACAAAGGTAACTAATAACAAGCTAATATCCGCAAAAAGTGTTTTTTTCATTCTTACTTAACGTCCTCTCTAGTTAGTTATTCTTTCGGACAGCAGCTCTTGCGAGTTCGTCGGCCGTTTTGTTTTCTACACTTGGGATCCACTTCATAAAAAACAAATCCAGTTGTTTGGTCAATTGCAAAGCTTCTTCAAGAAGAGGAGCATATACTTTATTTTTGACAAATTCCTTTTCTACCGCTCGGTTGACAAGCTCAGAATCGGTTCGGAAAGATACTACTTTATAGCCTTTTTCAATACAAATATGTAGAGCTTTTATAAAAGCGTAGTATTCGGCTTCGTGGTTGCTCATTTCTCCTAATGGTATGGAGTAACGTTCAACCGTTCCATTGTTTTTTATAAAAATCCCCGCACCACTTGGACCGGGGTTCCCTGCACTAGCACCATCAATATATATCTCAATCAAAATAATTGCCTCCATTTAAAATATAGATAGTAAATAGCCAAAGCATTTATAAATATATGTTAGTTTACCATAGAATTCAAAATTATAGCACAGCTGAATTTATAAGGTTGTATCTAACTGTTTATTATTTTTGCATATATACAATACCCGTTCCTTTCCGCTCCAGGCACTTGCTTTCCGCGGGGAGGAAGTCGAGCCTCCTCGACGTCCCGTCTGTGGGGTCTCGACCTTTCCTCTATTTCCCGCTGGAGTCAAGTGCCTTCCGCTACAATCCACTCAATGCTCAACTGTTGTTAATAGAAACAATCTTTATAAAAAGTCAAAAATAAAGACACCATCAAGGCGTCCTTACTTCATTCGTTTTGCTATATATCCAAAAGGAGTATCAAGTACAGCTATAAGTGCTTTTAGGAAATAAGTTGTTAAAAAGATTTGCCAGACATCCTGGATTGGATAGACACCTATAAAAGCAATAGTGGTAAAAACAAGTGTATCTAGCAATTGGCTAATTAAAGTACTTCCATTATTTCTTATCCAAAATTGGTTGTCTTTAGGAAATTTATTTTTTAAATAGGAAAAGATATAAACATCGGTGAACTGACTAACTAAATACGCTAAAAGGCTTCCTAAAGCAATTCTTGGTAAAAGAGAAAAGATGGTATTCAAGGAATCATGGGCAATATCTATTTCATGAGGTTTAAATAGTAAAACCATCTGCATAATAATGGTCATAGCAGTTAGTGTTAAAAAGCCGATCCATACTGCCTTTTTTGCTTCATCCTTACCATACTTTTCATTTAGTATATCTGTTACTAAAAAAGCAGTTCCGTACATAGCATTTCCTAAAGTGGCTGTTAGACCAAAAATTTCAATTGTTTTCACTACTTGTAAGTTGGCTAAAACGGTAGAAAATCCAATCCACACAAATAATCCTGTTTTACCGAACAATCGATAAAAGGCTAGTACAAATAGGAAATTAATGAGTACAAATATGAGGCCAAACCATTCATTAAACATCTATGTTCCTCCTTCATAAAAATAATTGGTAAAATTACTTTGACTATTATAGCGTTAACCCTTCATTATGGGAATCAAGAAGTCTTCAAGGTGTTACTATATATAGTTACCAAATAGCCCATTAAAATAATGATATTGATTGAAGAATAGAAAGGGTTGAGAAGATGAAATATCAAATTGAGTACAAATATAAATTAAAAGGTAATGAACCGATTCAATTCACCTCTGAATGGATTGATTCAGAGGTTGCAATCTCCATGGGGGAAGAACTTGAGAAAAGTGGAAGAGCCATTGATCTATTGTTTTATGATGAGATCGGTTCTTCTTGGACAATGAAAGAGGTAAAAAAATTAACAGCAGAAATTGAAGTTGAACCACATGATGCGGTTCTCTACTTTGATGGGGGATTTAATAATGAAACAAATGAAGCGGGACTAGGAGTTGTGATATATTACAAACAGGGGAAAAAGAAATATAGACTTCGTGCAAATGAACGAATTTCCGAAATGGATACGAATAATGAAGCAGAATATGCTGCCCTTTATTTTGCTTTAGATTTGTTAGAAGAGTTAGGCGTTCATCATTTACCTTGTGATATTAAAGGTGACTCTCAGGTCGTGTTAAAGCAATTGGAAGGCGATTGGCCATGTTATGAAGAGAATTTAAATCGCTGGCTTGATCGCATTGAAGAAAAAATTAAGAAACTTGGCATAGAACCTAGATATAATGCAATCTCACGAAAAGACAATAAAGAAGCAGATAAGTTGGCCACACAGGCTCTTGAAGGGAAGATTGTAAATAGTAAGATGCAAGTCATCTAGAAAGGAAAGAACAGATGGACAGGAAGCAAATACTTTCAGAAGTTGAAGAAATGATGAGTAGCTATTGTAAAGGTTGTTTTGTTTATAAACATTATAAGAATGAAAAAGGAAGACGTTTCGCCCATCGTTTCTGTATAAATGAATGTACAGTCGGGGAACAGATTAAAAAATATGGGGAAAAACTCTCTCTTTCACAATCATAACCGTATTCAAACTAAAAGGCTGGCAAAATGAATTTGCCAGCCTGAATCATATATGTTCTATTATGAATTATAATTTAACAACGTTAGAAGCTTGAGGTCCACGGTTTCCTTCAACGATTTCAAAAGAAACTTCTTGTCCTTCTTCTAATGATTTGAATCCGTCACCTTGGATTGCTGAGAAGTGTACGAATACATCGTCTCCACCTTCAACTTCGATGAATCCAAAACCTTTTTCATTGTTAAACCATTTTACTTTACCGTTTTGCATAAAAATTTCCTCCTAAGCCATTCAAGACACCAAAGTGCCCTAGTGTAGATTACCATTTCTCAGTCTATATTTAAGCTAATTATGGAACTAGCGGGAATATATTCTGCTAAATGATGCTTATAATATACACGAATCCCCCTGTTCAGTCAAGGATTCTACTATTATTTTTACATAAATTATAAGAAAAGTTGAACTATTATCATTAGTCAGTTTATAAGGTTGATATTATCTTCACCTTTGAATTAAGAGATAACAATATTCTTAGTAAAGTTAGTTTATCTAAATTAATTAAACTGGAAAAATCTGAGTTGATTGGAGCGGAAGGCACTTGACTCCAGCGGGAAGTAGAGGAAAGGTCGAGACCCCACAGACGGAACGTCGAGGAGGCTCGACTTCCTCCCCGCGGAAAGCAAGTGCCTGGAGCGGAAATTAACGGACAAAAT
Source organism: Robertmurraya mangrovi (assembly GCF_034427655.1). Taxonomy (NCBI): domain Bacteria; kingdom Bacillati; phylum Bacillota; class Bacilli; order Caryophanales; family Bacillaceae; genus Robertmurraya; species Robertmurraya mangrovi. Next base: position 64,777 of record NZ_JAXOFX010000011.1, on the reverse strand, counting down.
ATCAAGCTAATACAAAATTATAAGGTAATAACTATCTATTAATAAATTTCTCTTTTTTCAAAAGAAATCTTTTGTTATGATTTACATAAATATACCAATTATGGAGATTTGCGGTGATGAAGTGACAAAAGGTAATTTACCTTTAGAATGGAATAATAATAGACCCTTAACACTCCCAGAAATTGATCATATCCTTCATTCTATGAAAATCAATCAGGTTGAATATAACTTTGATCATAAAACTAATGTAAATAGTAAAGTAGAAATTAAGAAGATAAGTAGAGAGATAGATCTCGCCTCAAAACAAATGGAAGATATTTTTAAACATATTGGTAGAGGAGGGGACGTACCGCTATCTGAAATAAAAAAGGACATTCTTCCAACTATTAAACAAGCTGCTGAAATTCCCCATTTATATCATTTGTTTTACGAACTAAATTCAAAAGACGAGTATACGTATAGACATATGATTTGTGTGGGTATTATAGCTACGATGATTGGAAGGTGGATAAATCTTCCTAAAGAAGAACTAGAACACCTTACATTAGGGGCAACCTTACATGATGTTGGAAAAACTAAAATTAGTAATGATATCTTAAATAAACCTGGAAAACTAACAAAAGAAGAGTACGAGACCATGAAACTACACACTATGTATGGTTACGAACTTTTGAAAGGAATAAAAGGCTTAGATGAAAGGGTGGCAATAGTAGCCCTTCAACACCATGAGAGGGAAGATGGCGGAGGTTATCCCTTTAGATTAGTAAACCGACAAATTGATATCCATTCGAAAATCGTTGCAATAGCGGATGTGTTTCATGCAATGTCTTCCGCAAGAGTGTATCATAAAGCAGCTCCTTTGCATGTAGTGATTAAGCAAATGCAAGAAGATGCTTTTGGGAAGCTTGACCCTAATATACTACTTGTATTCTTATATAAAATGATGAACAGTTTGACAGGTAAACAAGTACAGTTAACAAATGGAGCGGAGGGAACCATCATTATGATCCACCCGTATGATCCTCTTCGTTCACTAGTAAGAGTAGAAGATACGTTAATTGACTTACGTTATAACAAGCATCTACAAATTGAAAAAGTTTTAGAAGACAATCAATAAATAGATGGTCATAAAACGAAGATGTCCTCATATCCTTTTAAATAAGTATGATCTAAAAGGAATCCAATTACTTAACAGAATAATTTTAACAAAGTTAAAAGGGTGAGGACATGTACCGTTTTTCGATAGATAAAGAGGATTGGATTTTACGATTTTCGCCTAATGTCCATATTGAGAAAGATGTAAAGCAAGCTATCGTTTCTTCCATCATTCATATGGGTAAAGATTTATCAACTTTTCCACACGGTGAGTCTTTCTTATTATTTACCGAATCATTAGGAGTCATTATTTTTAATATCGAAAGAGTTCCATCCTTAATTTTAAAGTTAGTCACCGTTGTTCCAAAGGATCAATGGTACAAACAAAATGGTTCAATTATTGAAAAATACAAAGGTTGAATTAAAAGGCTGTAAACAAGGTGAGAGTATATACTCCCTTCGTTTACAGCCTTTTTTATTTTGAAAATTATCTTGACAAGAGTTTTGTTAAGTTTAAAATGTTGGTTAAGGTAAACTTTTATGTAATTAACTAAAATTTATAGTTTTGTAGAAAAAAAGTGCACGTAATAAAAAAATGTGCATACATTTAAAAAACAAGGATTATAAAAATTAATGAGGTGAAGAAATGCGAAAATTAGTATCACTCTTTTTAACTATGACACTTGTGTTCTTGGTAGGTTGTACAGCAAATACTTCAAATACTAAGAATGATGACAAAATTAATGTCACTACAACCATCGGACAAATCGCTGATGCTGTAAAAAATATCGGTGGAGATAAAGTGAATGTTCAAAGTTTAATGGGTCCTGGTACCGATCCACATCTTTATAAGGCGACTCAAGGGGATATAGCTAAATTACAAAATGCAGATATCATCTTTTACAATGGCCTACACCTTGAAGGAAAAATGCTAGAAGTATTTGAGAAAATGAATGGTGAAAAACCGACTTATGCCATTGGCGAAACGATTGCTGAAGACCTACTTTTAAATGATTCCGCAAATCAAAGTGCAATAGATCCTCATATTTGGTTTGATATTGATCTCTTTAAGCAGGCGTTAGAAAAAGTAAAAGAGGGTTTGATAGAAGTTGACCCAGATAATCAATCTTATTATGAGGAAAACGCAAGGCAGTATTTTGCGAAGCTTGACGAGTTAAAGGCTTTTGCTGAAGAAGAAATGGGGAAAATTCCAGCAGAGCAAAAAGTGTTAATTACTGCCCATGATGCCTTTGGATATTTCGGTGCAGCTTATGGACTGGAAGTAATGGGACTCCAAGGTCTTAGTACAGATTCTGAATATGGCTTGGGCGATGTTCAAAGCCTTGTTGATACACTTGTTCAGCGTAATATTAAAGCTGTTTTCGTTGAATCAAGTATCTCTGAACGTTCAATAAATGCCGTAATTGAAGGAGCAAAGAAGAGAAATCATGAAGTGAAAATTGGCGGAGAATTATATTCAGATGCGATGGGCGAGGATGGGACAGAAGAAGGAACTTATATTGGAATGTATAAACACAATGTAAAGACCATTGTAGAGGCACTTAAATAAGGGGTGGTGATCAGGGTGAATCCTGTTGAAATTAAAAATCTAACAGTTGCTTACCAAAAAAAGCCTGTATTATCAGACGTTAGTTTTGAAGTACCTGAAGGAAAGTTAATTGGAATTATTGGACCTAATGGTGCAGGGAAGTCCACCTTAATTAAGGCAGTATTAGGGTTAATTCCAAAAGCTTCAGGGGAGATAAAAATTTTCGGTAAAAATTATAACGCAAAGGACAAAGTGGTTGGATATGTCCCGCAAAGAGGTTCAGTTGACTGGGACTTTCCGACAAACGCATTGGATGTTGTTCTCATGGGAAGATATGGTCATATCGGCTGGTTTAAACGGCCTTCGAAAAAGGATATGGAACTAGCAATGGAATGTTTACGAAAAGTGGGAATGGAATCGTACAGTAACCGCCAAATTAGTCAGCTATCTGGAGGTCAACAACAGAGGGTGTTCTTAGCGAGAGCATTGGCCCAGGATGCAAAAATCTACTTTATGGATGAACCTTTTGTTGGGGTAGACGCAGCAACCGAGAGAGCGATTGTTGATCTTTTAAATGAGTTGAAAAAACAAGGAAAAACAGTCTTAGTCGTCCATCATGATTTACAAACGGTAAAAGATTATTTTGATCATGTAATTTTATTGAATATGAGAACGATTGCGGAAGGTCCTACAGAAGACACATTTACCATAGAAAACCTTCATCGTACGTATGGAGGAAAACTAGCATTCTTAGAAAAAGATCGAGTGATGGTGAATCAGAAATGAGTGATTTAAATTTACTCCAAATGATTCTTTATGATGCCAATACTCAGTGGGTGCTTTTAGGAACAATGCTTTTAGGAATAGCAAGTGGTGTATTAGGGAGTATCGCCTTATTGAGAAAACAAAGCTTAATTGGAGATGCTGTGGCACATGCTGCATTGCCGGGGATATGTATTGCATTTTTATTAATTGGTGAAAAGTCATTGGTTGCATTATTAATTGGGGCAACCATTACAGGGCTAGTAGCTGCTTACTGTATTCAATTTATTACAGCCACCTCCATATTAAAAGAAGATACGGTCATCTGCTTAGTATTGTCTGTATTTTTCGGGTTTGGTATCGTTCTATTAACAAAGGTCTCTCAATCCCCAGCAGGCAACAAAAGTGGGTTAGCAGATTTCATCTTTGGTCAGGCTGCATCACTTGTTGGAAATGATGTCAAACTAATGGCTGGTACAGCGTTTATTTTAATACTAGTCACTAGTTTACTATTCAAAGAATTAAAATTATTAACCTTTGATCCTGCATTTGCAAAAGGACTAGGTTTACCTACTAAATTTTTAAATTTCTTATTTCTAACTTTATTAGTTGCAGCTGTTGTTATAGGAATACAGGCGGTTGGTGTCATTTTAATGGCAGCGTTATTAATTACCCCTTCTATAGCAGCTAGATATTGGACCAATTCACTTGGAAAAATGATTATCTTATCAGGATTATTTGGAGCTATATCAGGTATGGCAGGAACCTTACTAAGTACATTTGGAAGAGGATTAGCTACAGGTCCATTTATTGTAGTAAGTGCCACTTTGTTATTTTTCTTATCGATGCTCTTTGCTCCTGAAAGAGGTTTAGTTATCAAGTGGATGAGAAGAATAAAATATAACCGGAAAACGAAAGAAGAACAAATTTTAAGAACGATTTATAAGAATTTGGAAGATTGCTATTTAAAATCGGGCCTAGAGGAATGTTTGGTGACAACAAATGCTGTGGCAAGTGAATTAGCTTTCTCAGAAAAATTAACTCTAACCATCTTGGGTGATTTGTTAAAGAAAGGCTACCTTACTCAATCTGGGAATGAGTGGTCTCTAACTAACGAAGGTCTTTTTAAAGGATACTTGTTAGTAATGAAACAAAGGGTGGGAGAAATTTGCTTAATGCATAGAGAAGAATTCAACGAAGAAGAACAAGACCAACTAACTAGTAAAGTGATTGATAAACCGACAGATCCGATTGCAGAGAGAATTATTTATCTTCTCGATCAATATAATATGAAGCCTGCCATCTCTCCATATGAAGGGAAGGGACTAACATGAGCTATGAACTATGGATACTAACAGTTGGTTCTTTAGCAGGTATGACTTGTGGAATGGTTGGGTGTTTTCTTATTCTTCGGAAGCTGGCTATGCTAGCAGATGCGATTAGCCATTCTGTTTTATTAGGAATTGTGTTGGCTTTTCTGATTAGTCAAAGTATGAGTGGAATTTATATGTTAGTAGGGGCTGCGATGGTTGGTTTAATAACCGCATTTTTAGTGCAGTTATTTTCTAGTAATGGAGTGCAAGAGGATGCATCAATTGGGGTAGTTTTTACATTTCTATTTGCAGTTGGCGTCATATTAATTTCTCTCTATGCAAATGATGTTCATCTAGATGTTGACCATGCGTTAATGGGAGAAATCACATTTGTGCCTTGGGATTTAGTTCAGTGGTGGTTTTTACCTCCTTTACCAAAAGCATTCCTCATGCTCTCTATCGTGTTTATTTTAAATATCATCATTATTGTCCTTTTCTATAAGGAATTTAAAATTACATCTTTTGATCCGCAAATGGCTGCTGCTATAGGAATACCCGTTTTACTGATTCACTATTTATTAATGGGGATGGTTTCAATTACAACGGTTGCCTCGTTTGATAGTGTAGGGGCGATTCTAGTAGTCGCCATGCTTGTTGCTCCAGGAGCTTCTGCTTATTTACTAACAGATAAACTAAGTGTCATGTTAGTCCTAAGTGCTCTGTTTGGAGTAATGGCCGCCGTGGCTGGATATTATTCCGCTACTTGGTTAAATGTATCGATTTCGGGTAGTATGGCTTCACTAAACGGGATCATTTTCCTTCTCGTGTTTCTCTTTTCCCCAACAAAAGGGTTAATATCCAAAAAGCTCAGCTCCTCCATATAAATTGTGGGGAGCTTTTATGATGTTAAATAATCCTTATGTGAGAAATTACTTTAATATATAATAGGGAATATAACAATATTTTCCTAGGTGGTCAAAAATGAATATTTCAATTAAGTTACTCAGTATAGAAGACGCACGTAGTTTATATGATTTTGAACTGGAAAATAGAGCATATTTTGAAACCTTTGTTCCTGGAAGAGGTGAAGATTACTACATATATGAAAATTTCTTGGCATCATTAAAAGATTTACTTAAAGAACAAGAAGAAGGGGTTTCATATTTTCACCTTATTATAAATGAAGCCAATCAAATCGTTGGAAGAATGAACTTAGTTGATGTTGATAAGGAAAAGAGACAAGGATCGATTGGCTATCGAGTTGGAAAGTCTTACTTAGGAAAAGGTGTTGCTTCAGTGGCACTCCAGCTACTTTTACAAGAGGCAATAATGGAATATAGTGTAAACGAGTTTCTAGCAAGCACAACCAGCAATAATGTTGCATCCCAAAGAGTTCTCGAAAAGAATAACTTTGTCCTACAGTCAGTGGATAAAAAGAAGATTGTATGGGAGGACGGAGTGAAATATGATTTTTTAAACTATATTAGAAAATCATAGTCATCTTTATCGATGCTTATTTATTAGCTCTTTACTAAAGTCACCGTAAGGGATTAAAATATATATCTATTAAAAGTAGAGATTTGAATTAAGGAGTTATCATATGAAACTCATTATTGCGGAAAAACCTGATCAAGGAATAACCCTTGCTTCTGTTTTTAAAACAAAAAAGAACCAGGGGTTTGTTGAAATCCTTCCAAATGAAGTCTTTCCAAAAGGAGCTTTCGTAACATGGGCAGTCGGCCATCTTTGTCAGCTCGTTCCGCCAGAGAATTATAATCCATCATGGAAAAAATGGTCCCTACAAACCTTGCCTATTTTTCCGACACAATTTCAATATGAAGTAACTAAGGATAAAGTTAAGCAATTCAGCATAATAAAAAAATTAATTAATCATCCTGAAATCTCCGAAGTCATTCACGCAGGTGATGCCGGGAGAGAAGGTGAATTAATTGTTAGAAATATTTTAAGGTTAACAAGATCACCTCATCCAATGAAGAGATTATGGATTTCTTCCTTAACACCAAAAGCGATTAAAGAGGGTTTCCAGTCTTTAAAGGATGAAACAGATACGAGGAGTCTATATTTCGAAGCATATACTCGAGCTTGTGCAGATTGGGTAGTAGGAATGAATGCTTCAAGGCTCTATAGTTTGCTCTTACAACAACAAGGATTTTCGGACGTATTTTCAGTTGGTAGAGTTCAAACGCCAACATTAGCTTTAATTGTAAAAAGAGAGCAAGAAATCGAAAACTTTGTTTCCGAACCATTTTGGGAAGTACAAGCCCATTTTTTAGTTGATGGTAAGAAGTACAAGGGTAAATGGGAGAAAGACGGGGAATCTAGAGTAACATCGAAAGAAATGGCTGATAAAATCGCCGAATTCTGTAAGGATAAACCTGCAGTAATTAAAGATATTCAAGCTGATAAAAAGGAATACCTTCCCCCGTTACTCTATAATTTGTCTACACTTCAGGCAGAAGCAAATAGACGATTTAAATTCCCACCGAAAAAAACGTTAGATGTACTCCAAAAACTTTATCAAAAAGGGAATGTCTCCTATCCACGTTCTGATTCGAGGCATGTAACAAAGGGGGAAGCAGACACTTTTCCTGAGATATTAAAAAAAATCGAAAACTTTAACGATTATCAAGAACTATTTCCACTTCCCATTCCATCAATTACTAGTAATAAACGATATGTTGATGATAAAAAAGTAACAGATCACTATGCGATTATTCCGACTGAACAAGTCCCAAATATTGATAAGCTAAGTGGAGATGAACAGAAGCTATATGACCTTATTGTCAGAAGCTTAATCGCTGCTCATTATGAAAAAGCAGTTACAGAATATACAACTGTTCATACGCTAGTCGATGGAAGAGCCGAATTTATTTCTAAAGGAAAGGTTCAACTCGAAGAAGGATGGAGAAAGGTGATTCCCCAGCAAGAGAAGGATAAGGATCCCCTACTTCCTAATCTAGAGATAGGGGAAGAAGGGAAAGTTTCTAAAGTTGAAGTGAAAGAAAGTAAAACTCAACCGCCCAAAAGATATACAGAAGGGCAGTTGATTACCCTTATGAAAACAGCAGGTAAGTATATAGAAGATAAAGAACTTGAAAAAGTGCTAATGAGTACAGAAGGATTAGGTACAGAAGCGACTCGAGCCGGAATTATTACGATGTTAAAGGACCGGAAATATATAGATATTACGAAAAATATGGTCTATGCAACTACAAAGGCAAAAATCTTAATTGGTGCTATTGGTGAAGAAATATTGGCTTCCCCAGAAATGACAGCCAAATGGGAACAAAGATTGAAGGATATCTCAAAAGGAGAAGCCTCTCCAAAACAATTTATGGAACAAACAAATAAAATGATTTCACACATTATTTCAGCTACAGTAAAAGATGCAGAGGGTTGGTCTTTTACACAAGAAGATCAAGATAACTTTATTCCTGGTAAACAAAGGAAGGCTCGTGTGGTTAAGTTAGGAAAATGTAAAAAATGCGATGGTTCTGTAGTAGATAAAGGAAGCTTTTATGGATGCTCGAATTACCGTAAAAATAACTGTGATTTTACCATTTCGAAAAAGATAATGGGAAAAACCATTAGCCAAAACAATGTGAAAAAATTGTTGGATGAGGGCCGAACTGACTTGATAAAAGGATTTCAAAAGGAAGACCGTTCTTTTGATGCTTTTCTGATTTGGGAAGCCACTCGTGTTAAATTACAGACAACTTAAGTTAGCAGTTAGTTTAAAGGACTTAGCCACCGGTTGAGTCCTTACATTTTTAGTTAACAAGCCTTATCTTTTCAAAATTGCCCCAATTTCTTGTCTACCTTTTCCAACTATAGTAAAATTTGAATATGCTCTTTTCACGAAAAAAATTGAAAGAGCTTACATTTTTTTTGTTTAATCAAAGATGCCTAGTTTGTTTATTACTTGCACCTAATAAAATCATCATATAAACTTTAAAGTCTGACGAAGTAGAATGAATGATGCATGGAGGGTCACACTAGATGCCAACACCTAGTATGGAAGATTACATAGAACAAATATATATGCTAATAGAAGAAAAGGGATATGCACGAGTTTCAGATATTGCAGAGGCGCTTTCTGTTCATCCCTCCTCTGTTACTAAAATGGTCCAAAAGCTTGATAAAGATGAATATCTTGTATATGAGAAGTACCGAGGATTAGTTTTAACAACAAAAGGGAAAAAAATAGGTAAGCGACTCGTTTATCGTCATGAACTATTAGAACAACTACTTCGAATGATTGGCGTAAAAGAGGAAAATATATATACAGATGTAGAAGGAATTGAACATCACTTAAGTTGGAATGCAATTGACCGTATTGGAGATTTAGTTCAATATTTTGAAGAAGATTCAAAACGAGTTGAGGAACTACGTCAAATACAACTAAAAAATGAAGACAATGATTTATCAAATTAAACCAACTACCTTGATTTTATAAAATGAGGCCTGACATTGAGTCAGGCCTTTAATATATAGAAGGAAATTCATCAAAGTTCTCTCTTGCTAATGGAATTAAAGAAGGAATCTCCATTTCGATGGAAGGGGATATATTAAGTCCTTCTAATACTCCTTGTTCTACCTCCTGAATGGCTTTTCGATAAGAAATAATTCGCCCCCCAGAAGTTTTAAAATTAATAATGTCTCCTAAATGATTCCGTTGTACCGCCACTATTTGTTCAGTATTCATCTAAATACCTCCGACCTTGGTGTCTTAAAGAGAAACAAAAATAATATATTGTTTATTGTGGTACTATTTTTTGCAATGTAATCAAAGGGTTTTTACTTTTTTTAGCGAAATAGACGAAATACGAAACTTTTCTAGGAAAAAACAGTATATAACAAGTGAGGAATAAATGAATGAGTAAATTTAAATGGGCTGAAGAAGCTGAAAAGCTATGGAATGAAAGATCAGGTTTTTGGAATTCAAGGAGTAGAGAAATGTGGGAAACAGGTAGTAGAAAGGACATTGTTCCTTTTTTCCAAAAGTATGTTCAAGAAGGGGCTACTATTTGCGATCTAGGTTGTGGTGACGGTTATGGTTCGCTTAAATTCGCGCAAGCCGGTTTTAGTGTAACCGGTGTAGATGTATCAGATGATATGATTTCTAAAGCAAAAGAGCTTAATAAGGGTACTTCAGCAAACTTTTATAAAGGCGACATTGCCCATTTACCATTTTTAGATCAGCAGTTTGATGCTATTGTTGCAATCAATTCCTTAGAATGGACTGAGAGCCCTTTTGAAGTTCTATCAGAAATGAAAAGAATGGTGAAAGAGAATGGAATTGCTTGCGTGGGAATACTTGGCCCAACGGCTACTCCTAGGGTAAATAGCTATCGTCGTCTCTACGGGGAAAAAGTGGTCTGTAATACAATGATGCCTTGGGAATTTGAGCAGTTGGCTTTAGAAAACGGCTGGAAAAAAGAAGATGAACTTGGTGTATACAAAAGGGAAACAAAGCAACTTCCGAAAGAATCATTATCTAACCAAATGAAACAAGCGCTCACATTTATGACAGTGTTTATATTAAGAAATGAAAATAAAATATAATTTTTTAAAAGGGTGATGAGTATGAGTCGATATTCTATTGAAGAGTTTGTTAATGCTACGAAACAACAGGATAAAGGGGAAGGGCTTTTTGAATTAGAAACTCCTCGTATGTTAGAAATAAATCTAGATGGTCAGATATGGGCAAAAGCTGGTTCTATGGTATCGTACCGAGGAAAAATAAAGTTTGAGCGTGAAGGGATTTTAGAACACGGATTAGGAAAGCTGTTTAAAAAAGCTCTTACAGGAGAAGGTACTTCACTAATGAAGGCAAATGGTTCTGGGAAACTATACTTAGCTGATCAAGGGAAGAAGATTTCCATTCTTAATCTTCAAGGAGAATCCATCTTTGTAAACGGGAATGACTTACTAGCTTTCGAACCGTCCATAAACTGGGATATTAAGTTAATGAGAAGAATAGCTGGAATGATGTCGGGAGGTTTGTTTAACGTTAAGCTTGAGGGAAGAGGAATGATTGCAATTACCTCACATTATGAACCTCTAACCTTACTTGTTACTCCTGATAATCCAGTCTATACCGATCCAAATGCCACAGTGGCATGGTCTGGTACATTAGAACCTGAATTTGTTACGGACGTGTCCTTTAAAACCTTTATTGGACGTGGAAGCGGAGAAAGCATTCAAATGAAATTCTCTGGAAACGGATTCGTTGTGGTTCAACCGTTTGAGGAAGTATATTATACTCAACAAAGTTAAGAACAAATAAACCTATTAAACCTTAAAAGGGTTCAATAGGTTTTTGTTTTATTATAAAATTTATTTAAACAGGAAAGACATAAGCTCTTCATCCGTCTCCGTTAAGGTTAAAACACCAGAATGTCTTGTAAAAGATGTAATCTCTTCTAAATCCTTCAGACCTTTTGCAAATTTCAGTGCATTAAGTGGATCTTTCAGAAGATCCATTATACTTTCTCCGGAGTACTCCATTTCTTTGTAGGTAACATTTTTCTTAGTTTTAGAGTTTGTATATAGTTTTAAGCCGTAAGCACTACTTGTGCTTACAACTTCACTTTGTTTGACTGAGATAGATAACGCTTTAATATGTTTCGGAAACTTACCTTTATACTTTTTATTGTTTGCTAACGATTCTAAGAGTTTGCTAGTCAAATCATGATAAGCAGGGGTTTCTATAGCTTTTTGTAAATCTTCATAAATGTTTGGTTCAATGACTCCGTATGCAACCATTTGAGCTAAACCAGTTTGTATTTGATTGAAAAATTCAGTGTTAGCACCAAGTATAGGAGAATCAACTGTAACTAGCTTTTTAATATCCTGACCTTTTAACTTGTTTGTTAGGATATAATTTATTGCAGTGACTCCACCCATGCTGTGTCCTACTATATTTACATGCTTCACTTTATATGTACTTTTAACTGATTTTATAACAGAAGCCAACCACTTTGTCTGGTCAGCTAAAGATGCTGTATTATTCTCGAATTCTACAATAATAATAGGACTTTTCCCTTTAGATGGCTTGTTGACCTTTTCTACTTTAATTTTACCTTTTGGGCTTACACTATAGACCCTCTCAAAATTTCCTCGTTTATTCTCTTGAAAAACTTCAGCTGTGTGTAAAAAGGTAGACTTAGAACCCATAAATCCATGTAATAACAAAGTCGGGGTTGTTTCTGATTTTGCATCAGTAGTTTGAATGCTAATACTAGCGAAAAGCAAAAGCAAGATCGTGATAGCTGTTAATAATTTTTTCATCCAAACACCTCTTTCTGAAATAGAGTCTAGTAGTATTATACTAACATGTTAATATATTCCTGAATATAAATCTGTATGAAGTGTCCTACGAAAAAATTAATTTAACCCTAATAAAAAAGACCTGGCAACATGCCTAGGTCGAAATTATTCCCATTCATATGGAGTTTCTTGATATACATAATAGTTTAGCCAGTTTGAGAACAGGATGTGGGCATGTGAACGCCAACGGTTTTTTGGCTCCTGACTAGGATCGTCATTAGGAAAATAATATTCTGGTTTATGAATGTTCAGTCCTTTTTGAAGGTCTCGATTATATTCTTCCGCTAGAGTTCCAGCTTCATATTCTAAATGGCCGGTAATCATGATTTGTTTTCCGCCACTAGAGCTAATGATAAATGGTCCAGCCTCTTCGGAATAGGATAAAAGCTTAAGAGATGAACAACGATTTATCTCTTCCATAGACACATCCGTATTTCGGGAGTGTGGAGCTACAAATAAGTCATCAAATCCGCGCAATAGTTTCTCAGACCAATCGACAACTTTATGTGAATATACACCAGAACATTTCCGTGGCAGCTCAAACTTTCCAATTCCGAAATGGTGATAGAGGGCTGCTTGGGCTCCCCAACAAATATGTAATGTAGAGGTTACGTTTGTTACTGTCCAATTCATAATGTCCTTTAGTTCAGCCCAGTAGTCCACTCCTTCAAAAGGCAGTAGCTCAATGGGTGCACCAGTTATAATCATCCCGTCGAATTTTTTATTGTTAATATTTGAGAATGTAGTATAAAACTGCTCTAAGTGATGAGGACTTGTATTTTTAGATTGATGAGTAGCTGTCCGTAAAAAAGTAACATTAACTTGTAAAGGCGTATTTCCAAGTAACCTCAAAAGCTGAGTTTCCGTTTTTTCTTTTTGGGGCATTAAATTTAAGATTAAGATATTAAGAGGTCGAATATCTTGATGATTAGCACGGTCCTCATCCATGACAAATATATTTTCCGACTCTAAAATTTCACGTGCGGGAAGTTTCCTTGGGATCTTTATTGGCAAAGTATCATCCCCTTTTAAATTTTTCAGTAATTTCTATTATATAGACTCAATTTTATTGTAGCAATGCTTTAATAGGTGAAAGATTGGGTTATATAAATAAAGGCCTTGCTTATTTATGGTTTTTGTATGTACAAGCCAGATAAAAAATCATTCAACAAAAAATATTGATACTATAAAGATTTCCAAATGGTACAATAAATAGGTAAGAGCATTTTTTCGTATGACAAGAAATATATGAAAAAACAGCTATTAAATAGTAAATAATTGCATGGGGGTTTAGGGCAATGAATGTAAAATCTAGCGTAAAATCAGATATCGAAATTGCACAGCAAGCGACAATGAAACCTATAGTCGAAATAGCAGACAAACTCGGCCTAACAGATGATGATTTTGAACTTTATGGTAAATATAAAGCAAAGCTTTCATCTAGTGCAATAAAAAAGCTTCAAGAGAACAAAAGTGGGAAAGTTATTTTAGTAACAGCCATTAATCCAACACCTGCTGGGGAAGGGAAGTCTACTGTAACAGTTGGACTAGCTGATGCCTTTCAACAGTTAGGTAAAAAAGTAATGGTAGCTATGCGCGAGCCTTCACTAGGTCCAACTATGGGAATTAAGGGTGGTGCTACAGGCGGAGGTTACTCACAGGTTCTACCAATGGAAGATATCAACCTTCATTTTACAGGGGACCTTCATGCCATTACTACGGCAAATAATGCTTTAGCAGCGTTAATAGACAATCATCTACAGCAGGGAAATGCATTAAACATTGACCAAAGACGAATTGTATGGAAACGTGCGTTAGATTTAAATGATCGTGCATTGAGAAAGGTAATTGTCGGATTAGGAGGCCCTATCCAGGGAGTTCCTCGTGAAGACGGGTTTGATATTACCGTTGCTTCGGAAATCATGGCTGTCCTATGTTTAGCAACGGATTTGCAAAATTTAAAACTTCGATTATCTAGAATGGTCGTTGCCTATAATGTAGATAAACAACCAGTAACAGTGGGAGATTTAGGTGTTGAGGGAGCACTAACCCTTTTACTAAAAGAGGCAGTAAAACCTAATTTGGTACAAACACTAGAACATACACCAGCTTTAATCCACGGTGGACCATTTGCAAATATCGCACATGGCTGTAATAGCGTTATTGCTACAACTGCAGCTAGTAAACTTGCTGATTACGTTATTACGGAAGCTGGGTTTGGAGCGGACTTAGGGGCAGAAAAGTTTTTACATATTAAATCAAGAAGCGCAGGGTTTAAACCGGAGGCAGTAGTGATTGTGGCGACGATTCGCGCCTTAAAAATGCATGGTGGAGTACCGAAAACAGAATTAGTAAACGAAAATGTGGAAGCCTTAAAAGTAGGCTTTGCGAACTTAAAGAAACATGTTGAAACCATTCAAAGTTTTGGGTTACCTTTTGTTGTAGCTATTAATAAATTTATTTCTGATACAGATTTGGAAGTCCAGGCTTTATTTGAACTTTGTGAAAAAGAGAATATACCTGTCGCACTTTCTGAAGTTTGGGAAAAAGGAGGCAAGGGTGGAATTGACCTTGCTGAAAAAGTACTAAAACAAATTGAAAGTAACGAGTTAACTTATGCTCCACTTTACGATGTATCTGATTCAATTGAAGTAAAGATCCGCACAATCGTACAGAAAGTGTACGGCGGAAAAGATGTTGAATTTTCTTCAAAAGCTAGAAAGCAATTAAAAGATTTTGAAGGGTTTGGTTGGGGTAATCTTCCTGTGTGTATGGCGAAGAGTCAGTACTCATTGTCAGATGACCCTTCAAAATTAGGCAGACCAACTGACTTCGTTGTAACCGTTCGAGAGTTAAAACCGTCCATTGGGGCAGGCTTTATCGTTGCACTAACAGGAGATGTAATGACGATGCCAGGTCTACCAAAAGCTCCAGCAGCTTTAAAGATGGATGTCGATGAAAACGGAAATGCGGTTGGCTTGTTCTAGAATTAATAGGGCGTCTCTAGCGGTAAAGTATGAGCTTTACCGCTTTTTTAAGTAGAGAAACTTAAATTTAGATGAAGGGTGAAAAATGATGTTTGATCCAACTGCCTTTGAGAATATGAAAGTAGTGATTGAGGGCGAATTATATGATAGAGACTTAGGTGGAGAGATTACGGTTACGGATAGAAATGATTTAGTCAACCTAGCAAAATTATCTAGATTATTTGAATTAACTTTTTATCTTCAAAACAAAAAAAGTCACCCAGTTAAGTGCACGATTCTCTTGCAAGCTGCTCTAGAAAACTTAGCGGCTGAATTATTACCTATAGCTAGGTCGGAAGAAAAATCTGGTTGTTATGTGGAGGTTAATTTTCATTTAAACCATATAAATATGGAGGGAATACATAACCATATTGAACAAATCATGTTTAATATTTGGGGCAAAGAACGTAACTATAATCAAAAGGTTTCTTTTAATCCCTTACTCAAAGGACAAAACGTGGACACCGTTGTTACTATTGATTTTAATCGTCTGATTTTAGAAGAACAAATAGATGACCTTGTAGAGATGATTCACTATATGGTAGAGACTTTAAATCAACTGCAAAAACTTCTTACAAAAGAAAGTTGAAAATGGATATTCCTAATTTGAGACGTTATAGTTATCGATAGGAGGTGCTTTTATGAGTATATATCCATTTGAAGCAAAAAAAATAGACGGGGAAACAATTTCTCTTGAACAATTTGAAGGAAAAGCACTGTTAATTGTAAACACAGCAAGTAAATGTGGTTTTACGCCACAATTTAAAGAACTTCAAAGCCTTTACGAAGAATATAAAGACAAGGGATTTGAAGTATTAGGGTTCCCGTGTAACCAATTTATGGGTCAGGAGCCTGGAAATGAAGAAGAAATACAATCATTCTGTGAATTAAACTATGGTGTTTCATTCCCGATGTTTGCAAAAGTTGAAGTAAACGGGCAGGATGCACATCCTCTATTTAAATACTTAACAGAAAATGCTCCTGGTGTGCTTGGAATGAAGGCGGTTAAATGGAACTTCACAAAATTCCTTGTAGATAAATCAGGAAATGTTATCGACCGTTATGCACCAAATACAAACCCAAAAGACATTGCTAGTGATATAGAGAAGGTATTATAGAAATGTATGGGCCTCACCAACAATGGTGAGGTTTCATTTTTATACAAAATTTTTTATTTCTGGAAGGACTTTAATCATCTTATGGTGAAAATAAATATTATCATAACAAAAATATTTCTTACCAATGCTAAAGGGTCGAAACTGTGTATTGATAGGAAAATTTAAAAGTAGGAGTGCCTATGAAAATTATTGACGCTCATTTACATTTTTCAAATATTAAATCCTTTCATGAAACAGCAAAAACATTATCGTTTGTTAACTATTCTAGAGAAGGAATTTTAGAAGAATATAAGGATGCAAACGTTGTCTTAGGAATCGCTATGGGTTTAACAGAAACAGCTGGGATGGGTTTTCCTGATTATGATGCTAAAACACCTATGGGGTTAGACTTAGATGGATCATTCCCGGATAATATCGTTCTTTGTGCTGGTATAAACCCGTATAATCTGGACGGAGAAGCCTTAAATAGATTAGAAGTTGAGATTCAAAAGCCACATGTGGTTGGTATAAAAATCTATTTAGGCTATTATCCGTTTTATGCATATGATGAAGTTTATGAACCTGTCTATAAAATGGCTGAAAAATACAAACTTCCAGTGGTCTTTCATACGGGAGATACATATTCTGAAAGAGGTCTATTAAAATACTCTCATCCATTAACAATTGATGAGGTAGCAGTGAAACATCGAAATATTAATTTTATGATGGCTCATTTTGGAGACCCTTGGACGCTTACAGGCGCAGAAATTGTTTATAAGAATTCAAATGTGTATGCAGATTTATCAGGGTTAATTGTTGGAACAGAAGAAGACTTAATAAAGAAAAGTGAAGGAAGATTTTTAGATCATCTCCGTCATGCTTTAGAATTTACCGATTCATATGACAAGCTTTTATTCGGAACCGATTGGCCGCTTATACCAATCCAACCGTATATAACTTTTATTAAAAACTTAATACCCGAAAAGCATCACGAAGATGTATTTTTTAACACGGCAGTAAAACTTTTTCCTAAAATAAAACCATTCCTTGAATAATGTTTAATCTAACAAAGGGGGAATTCTTTTGAAGAAAATAGCATGGGTAACAGATAGTACAGCATTTTTAGATGCTGAAATGGAAGCGTATACAAATTTGTACAGAGTGCCGATGACCATTATGATCGACGATAAGGAATATGTAGAGGATGTAGATATAACAGCAGAAGAGTTGTATAGAAAACTTCCTACATTAAAAGTACCAGCCAAGACATCTCAACCTTCTATCGGTGCATTTAAAGATTTATATGAAAAGTTAGAGCAAGAATACGATTACATCTTTTCTATATTAGTATCAGCCAAGTTGAGCGGTACATGCTCTTCAAGTCAACAAGCCGCACAAATGGTAAACATTCCAGTATATACGATAGATTCAAAAATCTTATCCTATCCTTTATCAAGATTGATCAAAAAAGGAATGGAGTTAAACGAGCAAGGCCTAGAAGTGGAAGAGATTGAACAAAAGCTTAATGAAATAGCCGCTACAAATGAAACGTTGGTATTAATTGGAAGCTTAGAGCAACTTCACCGCAGTGGAAGAATGTCTGGACTACAGTTCTTCCTTGGTAGCATGTTAAATGTAAAACCAATCATTTCGTTTAACGATGGGGCGTTAGAAAGTAAAGAAAAAGCTAGAAGCGAAAGAAAAGCAAAAGATAAGATTGAAAAATACTTAAAAGAATCTTATGAAAAGCAACCATTCTCAGAGGTTTACTTTTTATACGGTTTACATGACAATGACGCGAAAAAATGGCAGGAAGAGCTTCAACCTATTTATCCTAACGTAAAGTTTGGTGTGTATCCAATTGGAGCAACGGTAGGGGTTCATGCCGGAGAAGCCACACTTGGGGTTAGCTGGTTTACGGGAATAGATCGATGAAAAAGTGCTGATTATAGGCACTTTTTTCTTTTCAGCACGAATCCCCCTCTTCATGTTAAAATAATACTCGGTAAGAAAGAAGGTGGGCAGGTTGCAGAAAAAAATGATTGAAGAAGCGAAGAAGTTTGCAAAAGAGACACTTGGAGAAGATGCTACTGGACATGATTGGTATCATATTGAACGTGTCCATAGAAGTGCCTTACACATATGGGAGCAAGAGAAAGTAGGAGACCGTTTCATTATCGAGATGGCGGCACTATTACACGACATCCCCGATGAAAAATTAAATGAATCAAAAGAGGCTGGAGAAAAGAAACTACATTCTTTTTTAGATTCAATAAACCTAGATACTCAGACAAAAAAACATATACTAGACATTATTTTTTCAATCTCATTTAAAGGTGGGAATGGGTCTGCCTTACCATCAATTGAAGCAGCAATTGTACAGGATGCTGACAGATTAGATGCGATTGGCGCAATCGGAATAGCTAGGGCATTTGCCTTTGGAGGAAAAAAAGGTCAATCTATTTATGACCCAGAGCTAACGGTTCGTGAGCAGATGACGGTTGAGGAATATCGTAAAGGAAAATCATCATCTGTTCATCATTTTTATGAGAAACTTTTAAAACTAAAGAATAGACTTAACACAGAAACGGCAAAAAAAATGGCAGAGAAACGTCATGCTTTCATGGAGCAATTTTTAACAGAATTTCACAATGACTGGAATGGTAAAAATGAAATTGATTTCAATTGAAAATGTAACAAAGACGTATGGAGAGAAACAACTTTTTAATGATATCTCTTTTACAATTGCGGAGAAAGAAAGAGTAGGGCTCATCGGAGTAAATGGAACGGGAAAATCCTCCTTATTAAAAATTGTTGCAGGAATTGATTTACCTGATTCCGGTGAATTAAAAAAACCAAAGGATTATAAAGTAGCTTACTCTGCTCAATCTCCTGACTTAAATGGAGATTTAACCGTTTTAGAGCAAGTGTTTGAGGGAGATGCCCCTGTCCTAGAGGTTTTAAGAGACTATGAATTTACCTTACTACAATTAAACGAAAATCCAAATGATTCAAAGGTACAAGAGAACCTTTTTGAATTACAGAAAAAAATGGATGCTCTAGATGGATGGGATGCAAGTACAAATGCAAAAACAGTCTTAATGAAGCTTGGTATTGAAGACTTTAGTAAAAAAGTCGGCGAGCTCTCAGGTGGACAAAGGAAACGTGTTGCACTTGCACAAGTGCTAATTCAATCTCCTGATTTACTCATTTTAGATGAGCCGACGAACCACCTTGATTATGAGTCGGTAAAGTGGTTAGAAGATTATTTAAGTCGGTTTAATGGGGCCCTTTTACTTGTAACCCATGACCGTTACTTCTTGGATCGAGTAACTAATCGAATGTTTGAACTAGATGGCGGAAATCTTTATGCGTATAAAGGGAATTACGGAGCATTCCTAGAGGCAAAGGCGATTCGTGAAGAGAATGAAGCAGCGACGCTTGAAAAGAAGAGAAATTTATACCGTAGAGAATTAGAGTGGATTAGACGTGGCGCGAAGGCGAGAACCACGAAACAGAAGGCACGAATTCAAAGATTTGATCAATTGGATGACCAAGTGAGTTCAGTAAAATCAACTGAAAAGCTTGACATGGCATTGAGTGGAAGTCGTCTCGGAAAGCAAGTGTTTGAAGTTAAAGACGGAAGTAAACAGTACGGCAATCATGTTATACTGGATGATTTTAATTTACTTGTTAAGCCAGGTGACCGTTTGGGGATTGTTGGTAAAAATGGAACAGGTAAATCTACATTACTTAATATACTGGCTGGAAAAATCCCGCTTGATAGCGGAGAAATTGTAATTGGTCAAACGGTTAAGGTTGCTTATTATACACAAGAAAACGAAGATATGGATGAAAATAAGCGAATGATTGAGTATTTGAAGGAAACGGCCCAGGTCGTTCATACTTCAGATGGAAAGACCATTTCAGCGGCTCAAATGCTTGAACGATTCCTTTTCCCTACATTTACACATGGTACCCCTATCCGCAAATTATCTGGTGGGGAAAAACGCCGACTATATTTGTTGAAAATCTTACTAACGGAACCGAATGTCCTTTTACTAGATGAGCCAACAAATGATTTGGATACGCAAACACTAACAGTACTTGAGGATTATTTAGAAGAATTCCCTGGTGTAGTAATAACTGTTTCCCATGATCGCTACTTCTTAGATAAAGTGGCAGAACAACTCCTTGTTTTAAAAGGGGAAGGGAAAATAGACTCTTTCTACGGAAACTACACGGAGTTTTTAGAAAAGCAAACCGAAAAGCCTGTAACTACAAAGGTTGTTGAAGAACCTGTAGTGAAAAAAGAGATAGAAAAACCGAAAAAGGTCCGAATGTCATACAAGGAAAAGATGGAATGGGAACAAATAGATGATAACATTGCTAGTGTAGAAGCAAGGTTAGAAGAAATTTCAGTAGAAATGACAAAGACCGGAAGTGACTTTGAAAAAGCACATGCTTTAATGAAAGAAGAAACTGAACTGAATGAGCGACTAGAATATTTAATTGAACGATGGAGTTATTTATCGGAAATTGCAGATAATGGATAAGAGAGGAGCTTGGCTAACACGGTCAAGCTTTTTTATTGTTAGGAAAAATATTGAAGCAAGTACGGTTAAGATTGGGGTTCGCGGATATATGGAAATAAGCGCGGATATAAATTGATAATCGCGGATATATGAAAATAAGCACGGATAAAATTCGAAAATCGCGGATAAATGGAAATAAGCGCGGATATAAATTGAAAATCGCGGATATATCAAAATAATCACGGATAAAATCAAAACTTTCAATGATTCCAATCAATTTCCAGTCAATTAAGCACATCTTATGATTCATGATCACAATTATGTTAATATAAATGAACAAATTGTTAAATAAAAAGGGTGAACGAGCATGAAAATCTTATCTATTGAACCGACACCAAGTCCAAATACAATGAAAATTAATTTGAATGAAGAATTGGCAATGGGAAAAAGCAATAATTATAAAAAAGACACGAGTGAAGGGGCTCCGAAAGTTATTCAAGATATTTTACTAATTGAAGGAATCAAAGGGGTTTATCATGTCGCTGACTTTCTAGCCGTCGAGAGAAATGCCAAGTACGATTGGAAAGATTTATTGCCACAGGTACGAAAAGCTTTTGGTGAAGAAGCAAACACTGAAGAGTCACAAGAGAATAAAATAAATGAACATTTTGGGGAAGTCAAAGTGCTTGTACAAATGTACAAGGGAATTCCGATGCAAGTAAAATTAACGGATGGCACGGAAGAAAAACGATTCGGTTTACCTGAACTTTTTACTCAAGCGGTATCAAAGGCCCAGCAGCCTGATGACAATGTAGTAATGGTTAGAAAATGGAAAGAGTTTGGGGTGCGTTACGGTGACTTTAATCAAGTAGGTAATGATGTGGTAGAAGAATTAATTGCTGCATACCCGGATGAAAGACTAACTGACTTAGTAAACCAAGCAAATAACAGTGAACAAACAGAGCAAAAACAAGCTAAAAAGAAAATCAAAGTACAACCAGAAGATTTGAATGATCCTGATTGGAGAAAGCGTTATCAACTTCTTGAGCAAATGGACGATCCAACAATTGATGACCTTCCATTATTAGAAAAGGCGTTACAAGATGAAAAAGCATCCATCCGAAGATTAGCAACGGTTTATTTAGGAATGATTGAATATGTGAACGTTTTACCAGCTCTATATCAGGCTTTAAAAGATAAAACGGTTACTGTTAGACGAACAGCTGGAGATTGTCTTTCTGATTTAGGCTTTACAGAGGCTATGGACGAAATGATATTAGCTCTAAAAGACGATAGTAAATTAGTCCGTTGGAGAGCAGCTATGTATCTGTACGAAGTTGGAGATGAACGAGCACTCCCAGCTTTAAAAACAGCTGAGGATGACCCGGAATTTGAAGTAAGCATGCAAATTAAACTAGCTATCGAGAGAATTGAACATGGAGAAGAAGCAAAAGGCTCCGTGTGGAAACAAATGACAGAAGCTAGAAATAAATAAATAAATATTAACTAGAGATGCACTTGATTGAGTGCATCTCTTTTTTGTGGAATTTTATGAAAGCGCTTCCGCTTTCAAGTTTTAAAGTGAAAAAGAAATTATTCTGAAAATTAATAGTAAAAATTTTGTGAAAATTATTGCAATATCTTTTTAATCAGTCTATATTGAAAAGAAACAATTTAGGGGGAGATTTTTTTGACCAAGGATTTGCGTATTCGAAGTCATGTCATTAGTGAAGATGTACTAAGAGCACCTAATAGGGCGATGCTACGTGCAGTTGGCTTTAAGGATGAGGATTTTAAGAAGCCGATGATTGGGATTGCAAGTACTTGGAGTGAAGTAACCCCATGTAATATACATATTAATGAATTGGCCGTTAAGGCGAAGGAAGGTGCAAGGGAAGCTGGTGGTGCCCCTCTAATTTTTAATACCATTACTGTCTCAGACGGAATATCTATGGGGACGGA
Organism: Robertmurraya mangrovi; assembly: GCF_034427655.1. Lineage (NCBI taxonomy): Bacteria > Bacillati > Bacillota > Bacilli > Caryophanales > Bacillaceae > Robertmurraya > Robertmurraya mangrovi. The sequence continues at coordinate 42,085 of NZ_JAXOFX010000011.1, read as the reverse complement.
AGGGATGAGATATTCTCTTCCAAGTCGTGATTTAATTGCCGATTCAATCGAAACGGTAGTTGGTGGCGAAAGTTTAGATGGCTTTGTAGCAATTGGCGGGTGTGATAAAAACATGCCTGGTTGTCTAATGGCTATTGCTCGAATGAATCTTCCAGCCGTCTTTGTTTACGGTGGAACCATTAAACCAGGTAAATTAAAAGGAAAAGACATTGATATCGTATCTGCTTTTGAGGGTGTTGGGCAATACAATAATGGTACGATTAATAAAGAAGAGCTTCATCATATTGAATGCAACGCTTGTCCAGGGTCTGGTTCATGCGGAGGAATGTATACTGCAAACACCATGGCCAGTGCAATTGAAGCAATGGGAATGAGTTTACCTGGAAGTGCTTCGAACCCAGCTGAAACGGATGAAAAACGAAACGACTGTTTAGATGCTGGAAAGGCCGTTTATCGATTACTAGAACAAGATATCCGTCCAAGAGATATTTTAACGAAAAAGGCCTTTGAAAATGCGATTACAGTAGTGATGGCTCTAGGTGGTTCAACAAATGCTATATTACACTTAATGGCGATTGCTCATGCGGCTGAAGTAGATTTATCTTTAGAAGATTTCAACCGACTTCAAAAACAAGTTCCACATCTTGCTGATTTAAAACCAAGTGGAAAATACGTAATGCAAGATTTACATGAGGCTGGTGGAGTTTCTGCTGTTATGAAAATGCTTCTAGCAGAAGGGTTGCTGCATGGTGATTGTCTAACCGTTACAGGTAAAACATTAGCTGAAAATCTAGCTGAAAGTCCAGATTTGAAGGAAGGACAGAAGGTAATTTATCCTCTAAATCAGCCATTAAAAGAGCAAGGTCCATTAGTTGTTTTAAAAGGAAACTTAGCACCAAATGGAGCGGTTGCAAAAGTATCTGGTCTTAAAGTAAAAAGAATGACTGGTCCGGTAAAAGTTTTTGATGATGAGGCATCAGCTACTCTAGCCGTTACGAATGGAGAAATAAAAGAAGGCGATGTGTTAGTAATAAGATATGAGGGACCAAAAGGTGGTCCTGGTATGCCAGAGATGTTATCTATTTCAGCCATTTTAGTAGGAAAAGGATTAGGTGAAAGTGTTGCTCTACTAACGGATGGTCGTTTTTCTGGCGGTACACATGGTCTTGTCGTTGGACATATCGCTCCAGAAGCTCAAGTGGGTGGCCCTATTGCCTTAATAAGAAATGGCGATTTGGTAACGATTGATAGTGAAGAGCAAGTATTATCGGTAGATTTATCAGAACAAGAATTAAAAGCCCGTAAACTAGAATGGACAGCACCACCTATGTTAGCAAGAGGAACATTAGCGAAGTACACACGCCTTGTTTCATGTTCATCTAAAGGGGCTGTAACGGATTACTTTGAAGATTAAAGAAAGTAAATATTAAATAAATAGACACAATATGTTAACTCATAAATTGCATATTTCCCGATAATTATAGTATGCTAACAGTGCAAACATAGTTATGGGAGGGGTATACACATGTCAATGGCATATGAAGAATATATGAAACAAATGGTTAAACCGATGCGTGAGGAATTAGCTCGAGCAGGGTTTAAAGAATTAACAACATCTGAGGATGTAGAGCAATATATGGAGAATACACAAGACACGACTCTTGTTGTTATCAATTCAGTATGTGGTTGTGCAGCTGGTCTAGCTCGTCCTGCAGCAACTCAAGCTGTGTTAAATTCCGATAAAAAGCCAACTGAGCTTGTAACCGTTTTTGCAGGTCAAGATAAAGAAGCAACAGCAAAAATGCGTGAGTACTTTGGTGACATTCCACCGTCTTCACCTTCAATGGCACTTTTAAAAGGTAAAGAGGTTGTGCACTTTATTCACCGTCATGATATTGAAGGGAACTCTATGGAAGCAATTATGGAGAACCTTAATTCTGCTTTCGAAGAGAATTGTTAAAGAACTGGATGTCTTAATGACGTCCTTTTCTTTTTGTATATGGATAGAATAAGAACAGGTGATTAGATGATAATTACAACAGCTGGTAGAACAAATGATGAAATGATTCAAAAGGCAGAAAATATAGCCATCGAACTAAACTCGAGCTACAAACCAAGAAAAAAGTTATCCGTTCAGAATTTCCAAACGATATATAACGATGATTTCATTGTTGTAGGAAAAGAAAGATTAGAACTGTTTCCGAACCATGAAATAGAGCCGTTCTTCTTTCATCCTAATTCGGCGATGTTTCGAATTAAAAGGCTTCAGAAAAACGAACATGATCCTTTTTTAGAGGCAGCAAAGCTTGAAAAAGGAATGAGTCTTCTGGATTGTACACTTGGTTTAGCCTCAGATAGTATTGTTGCTAGTTTTGCCGTTGGTAATAAAGGGAAAGTTCTTGGAACTGAAGGGAATAAATTTTTGGCTTACATAGTAAAAACAGGTCTAAGTCAGTGGGATTCAGGCGTAAATGAAATCAATGAGGCAATGAGTAGAATTGAAGTTTTGAGCCAAACGTCATTAAAGGTTCTTAAAGATCTTAAAGATGAAAGTTTTGATTGTGTGTATTTTGATCCCATGTTTGAAGAAAGTATATTAGAATCGGACGGAATAAGAGCTTTAACTAAGTTTGCTCTATATGAGAGTCTGACTAAAGAAACAATAAAAGAGGCTTTAAGAGTAGCAAAATATCGAGTAGTGTTAAAAGACCATTTTCGGAGTCCTAGGTTTGAGGAGCATGGTTTTCAAGCAATAAAGAGAAAGTCAGCTAAATTTCATTTTGGCACAATTGAAAAATAAAAAATAGGAGAGAAAGTTGTCTCTCCTAATCCTCTTAATCAGCAACTGCTAAATAAACAAAATATCCCATCATTAAAAAGCTTGCAATTACAATTACTAGTGACCAATCCATCTTATCCACACCTTCCTAAACCATTCATTTTTTATTATCATTCCCAAAATATTCACATAATAATCACAAATAAAAAGTATTTCTATATTTCTACTATAAAAATTATAAAATTATGAAACGGATTTTTCTTTTTTTCGTAAAAGAGAGTATAATATTTTATAAGACTGGAAGGTTTTTGGAGGAATTCTAAAATGTTATTCAGCAAGTCAAAAAGAATGGAAGCATTTCAAGAGAGTATATTCTCTGAACTTGCGCAAATTAAAAATTCAAAAGTTTCTGAAGGTGCTGATATTATAGATTTGAGTATAGGAAGTCCTGATCTTCCACCACCGCCTTTTGTGATGGATACACTTTCAAATATGTCACAAAATCCTAACTCATATGGATACTCATTAAAAGGGACAGAAGAATTTCATGAGTCTGTTCGACAATTTTACAAGGATAAATACGAGGTTCATTTACATAGTAAGGATGAAATTATGTTGTTAATGGGATCTCAAGATGGACTTGTTCATCTTCCTATGGCGTTATGTAATCCAGGTGATTATATTCTAGTCCCAGATCCAGGTTACACAGCGTATGCAGCAGGCGTAGCAATGGCAGGAGCAAATATGTACCCCTTGCCATTAAAGAAAGAGAATCATTTCTTGCCAGAGTTGGAATTGATACCTGAAGAAATATGTCAGAAAGCAAGATTATTAATATTAAACTTCCCTGGTAATCCAGTACCCGCTATGGCATCAAGGGAGTTTTTCCAAGAAGTGATTTCATTTGCAAAAAAACACAACATTATCGTTCTACATGATTTTGCCTACTCAGAGCTTTATTATGAAGAAAGACCAATCAGTTTCCTATCAGTAGAGGGGGCTTTTGAGGTTGGTATTGAAATGAATTCCTTATCGAAAAGCTTTAACATGGCTGGGTTAAGGGTCGCTTATGCTTGTGGGAATAAAGAGGTAATTAAAATCCTTAGTGATTTCAAATCTAATCTTGATTATGGTGTTTCATTCCATATACAAGCAGCTGCTTCTCGAGCTTTACAAGATCACTCAACATTTTTAGATCAGCTGCGTTAAACCTATATGATTAGAAGAGATTTATTAGTTTCTGGGTTTAAAGATTTAGGCTGGGAAGTTAGTACACCAAAGGCTTCTATGTTTATATGGGCTGAAGTTCCAAACGGTTATACATCAAAGGAATTTGCCCTCGATCTCATTCATCGTGCAAACGTTGTTGTCACACCTGGAAATGCATTCGGTTCCTGGGGTGAAGGCTATGTGAGAATTGCCTTAGTACAACCTGAAGAGAAACTTAAAATCGCGTTACAGAATATGAGAAATAGTAATATTTTTTAGTTCCAATAAGAAAGGATAGAAACGAAAATGCCTAAATGGTTGCGTAAATCGTTTGTCGTTTTAGTTACGATATTAACTTTCGGAATGATTACCCCGTCCCAAGCTTTTCTAGCAACGGATGTAAACACAGGAAAGTCTTCAAAACGAGATATTATTGAGGCGGAAACAGGTTTTTTACAGGATGAACAGCAGCAACAATTTGTTAATGATAAAGAAACATTAATTAGAGAATTAGTGAAAGTTGCTGAAGAACAGTCATACATTAAATTCGGAAACAGAATTAAACCAGTCATTGAAGATGAATTTAAAGAAGTTATTTTACCAAACATTGAAACAGCCATTGAAGAATTTGCTAGCCGTTATCCTGACGAGTCCATTAAGGATTTAACAGTAACTGAAATGCCAAGCGGAGGTGATTCGGAGAAAATTTTTAACATATTCAATCGTACTAATAAGCAAGATATCATCCGCTTTCACGTGCGTAAGGATCATCCACCACAAGCTGGATTTTGGTTTAATTTTCACTATCATACCTATCATGATCAATTTCAAAGCCATCATGATTTAGGATCTATTTATTGGGATAAAAATACACCTCCTAAATGGATGAGCTAATGGTTTCGTTTGAAAAAAGTTCTTGTTTATGAAAAAATAAATAATAGTATGGAACTTTTCCATACTATTAATCGTAATAAAGACTATCAAAATATTGGAGGGTTTTAAATATGGCAGTTAGTTTATCAAAAGGACAAAAAGTGGACTTAACAAAGACAAACCCTGGATTAACGAATATCGTTGTTGGTCTAGGTTGGGACACAAACAAATATGATGGTGGAAATGATTTTGATTTAGATTCTTCTATTTTCCTTCTTGGAGATAATGGAAAAGTTGCAAACGAAAGTGACTTTGTTTTCTATAATAATCCAACGGGTGGAAATGGATCTGTTGTACATACTGGAGATAATCGTACAGGTGATGGAGATGGGGATGACGAGCAAGTTAAAATTGCTTTAAATCAAGTACCGTCAAACGTTCAACGAATTACCTTTACTATTACAATTCATGATGGTGAGGCACGTAACCAAAACTTCGGTCAGGTTTCCAACGCTTATGTAAGAGTGTTTAATGGAGATTCAAATGAAGAATTAATCCGTTATGATTTAGGTGAAGATTTTTCAATTGAAACAGCTTTAGTGGTTGGAGAATTATATCGTCACAATGGTGAATGGAAGTTTAGTGCTATTGGCAGTGGTTACCAAGGTGGTTTAGCTGCATTAGCAACAGATTTTGGTTTACAAGTAGGATAATAGGAGTTATGATTTTCAAAGACTCGGCTATAGTCGAGTCTTTGAAAAGGCTATTTTACAGAAAGTGTAATAGCCTTAAAAAAGAATATATATAGTGTGTTTAGATAATTATCATAAATCATAAGCACACATCCAGGAGGAGCTTCAGGAATGGCCATACTGCAAGGTATATTAGATACTTACGCCATGTTTTTTGATTGGGAAATGTGGGTTGAAGTTTTATCAAACCCAGTTAGTTGGGGATTAATTGGTACATTAGTTATTATAGAAGGGCTACTTTCAGCAGATAACGCATTGGTATTAGCTGTAATGGTTAAACATTTACCAGAAAAGCAAAGAAAAAGAGCGCTATTTTACGGTCTACTTGGAGCTTACGTATTCCGATTTATTGCAATTGGAGTAGGGGTTTACTTAATTGAATTCTGGTGGGTTAAAATCCTTGGAGCAGGTTACTTAGCTTGGTTAGCTATCAAGTACTTTATGGATAAGAGAGCAAGTGCATCTGCAGAAGAATCAGATGAAGAAGAAATCCAAGGTATGAATAAAAATGGACTTTTAATTCGATTATTCGGTAATTTCTGGGGAACAGTTGCAGCTGTTGAATTAATGGATATTGCTTTCTCTATTGACAGTGTATTAGCTGCATTTGGAGTGAGCCAAGAAATCTGGATTCTATTGCTTGGTGGAATGCTAGGAGTTCTTATGATGCGTGGAGTTGCTGGTGTGTTCTTGAAACTGATTGACCGAGTGCCAGAACTTGAAACAACTGCCTACATCTTAATCTTAATCATTTCTGCAAAAATGTTACTAGGTGTTGCACATATTCATATTGACCATATCTATTTCTTTATGACTTTATTAATTGCATTCGCTGGAACATTTGTTGTTCACTATAGAAACAAAAAGAAAGCATCTGCTGAAGTACAATAAACTATAAAAACCAAAAGGGATCAGACGAAAAGTTTGCTCCCTTTATTTTTTAGGCTCTTTTCTACCAATAATACATAATTACAATTACTGGGATTTTGTGTTTTAATAGAATAATAGACTACCTAAATGGTTACATTTAATAAAAGCTGAGGCGAATAGGAAATGAGATTATTTTCAAATCTTCACAGTCATGAGGCTGAACAGTTATTTTATTTACAGCCAAGCACTTTTAATAAGAATTCTTCTCCCGATTTATTATCCTACTGTCTAGGTGCCACTTTATATATGCCTGCGACAAAACCAAATATCCACCAAGATATTATTTCCAACAAACATGCTGGCTTAACATCTTTAGTTATTTGTTTAGAAGATGCAATTGGTGATGATCAAGTAGAATTAGCAGAAGGAATGTTAATTAAAGAGCTTAGGGATCTATACGATGGACTGCAAAAAGGATTTATTCAACTAGAAGAACTTCCTTTAATTTTTATTCGCATCCGCAGCAAAGAGCAGTTTGAGCGCTTAGCTTTCATTCTTGAGGAAACACTTTCTGTAATAACCGGAATCGTGATTCCAAAATTCAGCGTACATACTGGAAGACCTATTCTAGAGCAAATTGTTGAGTTGAATGGTAGAGGGAATAACCTATATGCAATGCCCATATTAGAGACTAAATCAATTATATATAAAGAAACAAGGGTACAAGAATTATACGAAATAAAAAATTTATTAGATCAATTTAAAGATCATATTTTAAATGTACGTATTGGAGCTACAGACTTTTCCGGTTTATTTGGTATCCGTAGAAAGTCAGATACAACAGTTTATGATATAGCCGTTATTAGAGATTGTATCTCAGACATTATTAATATGTTTGTTCGCTTTGATTGTCCATACGTCGTTTCTGGTCCGGTGTGGGAATATTTTTCTTCAAAAGAAAGAGTATTAAAGCCACAAATCCGTGAAACTCCTTTTCGAGAAAAGTATGGCCAAGTTGGGGTGGATTGGAGGAAAGAGTTAATTGGGCATCAATTAGATGGTTTTATAAAGGAAATTTTGATGGATATTAGCAATGGCTTAGTTGGTAAAACCATCATTCATCCTACTCACATTAATCCTGTACAAGCTTTAAATGTTGTCACATATGAAGAATATATAGACGCTTTAAATATTGTTGACCAGCATAATGGCAACCTGGGGGTAATTAAGAGTTCATTTTCAAATAAAATGAACGAGTTCAAACCCCACTATTACTGGGCAAATAAAATTTTATTAAAATCTAAAGTTTATGGGGTGCTTCGTGATGAATACACATACATTGACCTTCTTAAACAAGAAAGTTACTTTACCCATTATTAATGATTTAAAAGTGGAATTAACGATTCAAGAAAATCCTTATTCCATTCCTCTAGACGAGCTTTTTTTAATGGCAGCTCGAATCAATAAGAACCGGTCATTTTTATTCGTAAGCAAGGTGTTAGGAAAGCATATTCCAATCAATCCTAAAAAGGGCTTGTTAATTGGCTCTTTATTAGCAGGACGTTATCTGGAGATTGTTGAAAATAAAGCATTTGAGTTTAATGGGGACTTGCTTTCTCAGTTATTAAGTGAAGAACCAGTACTATGTGATGAAGCGTTTATATCTAATTCTTACAATCCATTAATTATTGGTTTTGCCGAAACGGCTACCGCACTGGGGCATGCCTTTTTCAATTCCTTTGAAACCGCACACTTTTTTCATACGACAAGAGAACAATTGGTAAATAGTCAACCTGTTATTTCATTTGAAGAAGAACATTCACACGCCACTTCCCACCGCTGTTATATAGATGAGTCTATAATCAATCACGAGCGTGAAATTATTTTGGTAGATGATGAGATTACCACAGGTAAAACCGCTTTAAATATTATTCGTTCTATTCATGAAAAATTTCCTCGTAACACATATACAGTTGTCTCTATTTTGGATTGGCGATCTGATTTGAATGTAGATAAATTCTTACAATTAGAGAAGGAACTAGGTATTACCATACGAACTGTAAGTTTAATAAAAGGTACGGTTGATGTTAAAGGGGAACTAAGTGGTTTAGTGGAGCGAGATCAAGTTGTAAAGGAAAATGAGTTATATCTACCCGATGTATCGTACCACTATTTTGATGGAAATACTCTCATCCAAAAAGCGTCCATTAATATGAATGGGGAACTTTCTGATGTACCTTATCTAAAAGGAACAGGGAGATTCGGTATTAATTCATATGATAATCAAGAAATTAATTCTTATTTAGAACAAATGGGGATGGAGTTACGATTAATTAGAACGGGGACTAAAACATTATGCTTAGGTAACGGTGAATTTATGTATTTGCCAATGAAACTGGCTGCCTATATGGGTGAAAATGTTTTCTATCATTCAACAACGAGAAGCCCTATTTACCCTAATAATGAGGCTACTTATGGAGCAAAACATAAATTATCGTTTTTTAATCCTGAAGACCTTAGTATACAAAACTTTGTTTATAACATTGGCCCAGAAGAATTTGATGAACTTTTCTTATTTTTTGAACGGGAGATTCCGAAAGATAAACTAGATGAGTTTCTAAAGGAGCTAAATCTTACTAAAATAGAAAAAATAAACATCGTCTTTTTTAGTAAGAAGCTGGGATAAATAAAATCGGTAATTTCATAAAGTGGGTGAAGGTAAGTTGAAAAACACCAAAGAAGATGTGGCTTATATCAATAGTACTTATAGAGAAGAAGACGTGATTTTCCTGTTGAAAGACTTGAGTAACTTTAATCTCGAAGGAGCGACTGAGGAGAGAGAAGCGAGAGTCCAAAGAGGGGAACATTATAGTGAATCACTTCCTCTAGAATACCAGCCCCCAAGTGCTTATATGCATTTATATTATGATGCCTTACAGGATTATAAAAAAAAGGTAGCTTTATATATTGGTGTACTAGCCGAACAGATTTATCACAAAAATGGCAAAAATACTGTGCTCGTCTCTTTGGCGAGAGCGGGAACTCCGATTGGAATTTTAATTCGTCGCTACCTTATATTTAAGTATAATGTAACAATTCCTCATTACAGCATTTCCATCATTAGAGGAAAAGGCTTTGATTCAAATGCGGTAAAATATATTATCCATGAACACCCGAATAAAACCATACAATTCGTTGATGGATGGTCTGGTAAAGGGGCAATTTCTAAAGAGTTAACTCATTCCTGTGAAAAATTCTTTTCGGAGACGGGAATAGAGTTAAACGATACTTTGGCTCTTCTAGCAGATCCTGGACACTGTAGTACTTTATATGGAACAAGGGACGATTTCCTTATTCCTAATGCATGCTTAAATTCAACGGTTACTGGACTTGTTAGTCGTACCGTTTTAAATTCAGCATATATTGGCCCAGCTGACTTTCATGGAGCAAAATTTTATCAGGAACTAAAAGAAGCTGATGTTTCAAATCAGTACGTGGATGTAATCACTGAAGAGTTTGAAGGAATTAAAGCTAATGCTAGTTTACGAGCTCAAATTCTTTTGGAGGATTCTAATTCTGCTACTTTCAAAGGCCTTGAAACGGTAAAAGAAATGATGGGTGTATTTGAAATATCCAACATTAACTTTATTAAACCCGGCGTGGGGGAAACAACAAGAGTTTTATTGCGTAGAGTGCCTTGGAAGATTTTAATTAAGGATTTTAATAGTCCATATATAAAACATATCTTACTGCTTGCAGAGGAAAGAAAGGTAGAAATTGTGCATTATCCAGACATGGATTATACATGCTGTGGATTAATTAAGCCGCTTAACTAAAACTTTTAATATAGGAATATAGGTGAGAAAAATGATGTTTGCATCCGATTTAGATAGGACATTAATTTTTTCTACAAGGGTACTTAAGGAATTTCCGTGTCAAGACGAGTTAACCTCGGTCGAACAGAAATCGGGGAAAGATGTTTCATTTATGACAAAGAAGTCGCATCTACTATTAAAAGAGATTGCTTCAAAAATATTATTCGTCCCTGTTACGACTAGATCTATAGAACAATTTAAACGTATTGATATGTTTCAAACTGCTATTAAAGCTCCATACATCGTGACAACAAACGGTGCTACCATTTTCTATAAAGATCATATACTAAAGGACTGGAACGAGAAAATAACAAAAGATATAAAGGAAGAAGCCGTTCCTAAAGAGGAATTAATCAAATTATTAGCAACTCATTTTAGTGGAGAAATTAGAAACGTTGATCATGCATTTATCTATTACATTCTGAAAGAACGATTAACATTGGGTGAATTTGATGGGTTGAAGGATTTATTGAGAAATATGGGATGGAGAATTCTCACTCATGGAAAAAAGCTATATTTTATACCGAAACCTGTTTCAAAGGGGAATGCGGTTAAGTACATACAGGCGCGTGAAGGAAAAACAACGCTAATTGGGGCGGGAGACTCCCTGCTAGATGAAGATTTTCTCGAGCATTGTCAGCATCGTTTTGTTCCGTCACACGGTGAATTAGTGAGCAAAATTATGGCTGAAAATTATAATGTTACAATCAATGAAGGAGCGAAAAGTGGGGAAGAGTTACTAAGTCATATTTTAAGCCGAATCGAGACCCTTTAATTTGGCTGCTCCTTCATCCATTTTTGAAGTCCATAAAACATTAATAAACAAATTAAATTAAAGCCAATAAAGATTAACAGAGCGGAAGTGATTGATTGGTGTAGTGGGTATACCATTAGTGAAAGAATGCCTGACCAAAAGATTAAATCCAAGATCAAAAATATAGATGAATAGATCACATCTTGAACGTCAGATAGCTCACTCCGCAGTTGATGCCGATTATACCTTTTGTAAAGGAATCGCATTTCATTTCACCTTCTTAAGTAGAGTACTCAAATATATGCAAGGACAAGATAAAAGGTGAAAACAGGCAACTCGACTACTTATATCGCTGTTTTGGCACACAGATTGTTTCATGGTAAAAAACTAAAAGCTGCTTCTTACCTTAAAAAAGTAAGCTTATAATTGAGTTATCCAATAAATAATTCAAAAATATTGAAACTTTTTTTAGATACCATCGTATTTTAAGTGTAGCTTTTTAGAAATGAATCTATACGTATGATATGATGGTTAGAAGAGATAATCCTCGAGAGTAACCCATCTAATTAACTTGCACATACCGAGATGGAGGAAATAAACATGTATCCATCATACAATTTAATTCATTCACAAATCTTACCTTTAACCTATGATAATTGGTTTAAACAACTAAAACAGCCGATTAATGAACGGCCAAATTTTCTCATTGAACAAAGTACAATCCACTATAGCCAAGTGATAGCAAGATTCCTTGGTATTCCTTTAGATGAAGATGAATACTACAATCACTTATTTGACTACGTTCAATCTGATGAGACAGGCTTACACCTGCTTAGTGATGAATCAATGGATAAATCAATCGACAATCAACAGTTCCAAAAAATACAAAAGGTACTAAATATCAACCGGGAACAAAACTTATCTATTAATCGTTTTGTCGCCTTCTTAGATGGTGAACAACTATTAATGAAATCAGACAATCCCTCTATTCATCGAAAAATACGTGAAGCAATGATTGATTTGCTTAAGTTATTTGCCGAAAAGGAAAAGGATGGTCTAAAAAATAATGATATAAGGCGAGTCCTCGTGGATGTGGTGAAATGGTCTTTTAACCACATCGAAAAGGAACTTGCTATAGCAAATCCGGAAAAAAACATGCCGAAGTTTCTATGGTATGGAAATTTTAAAAAGAGTCATTCTTATTTAAGTTATTACATAGCGAGGCTTGGTTGCGATTTAATTGTGTTTAATCCAAGTGGGGAAGATGTCTTATCGATAATGGATGAAAAGGGTGAGCTTACTTATGTTCATCAATATCCTGAACGGAAAAACCCAGAACCTTTCCCAAAGGAAAAACTTACTAGAAAATCGACGGTTGCTTATAAAGCATCTCGAGAGATAGAGACGATATTAAATCATGAAGGTTCACACTTTTATAAACCATGGCAATTAAGGGATTATACGCCTTCCTCTCTCACTTTAAAAACGACATATGATGAACTATTTTTAATTATGAAGGAAATAGCCGTCATTCGTCCCAACTTTGAAGTTTCGAACGGAGTAGTTAAAATCCCATCGGTCTTTGCGAAGATTCAAGGGGTCAGTAGAAATCGGAAAGAATATTGGGAACGTTTTCAATCTGTAAACAAACTCGAAAATAGTCTTCTAATTAAAGAATTTCCTTTTACAAGGGATGTTAATAACGATTTCCGCTTCCATTATAGAAATGCACTAGGGAAAGACGGTATCCTTAACCCAGAGAAAATGTTGAACACGAATTATTGGAAATATCAGCATCTTCCAACGGGACTACAAAAAGGGATCGGCACAGCTATTAGAAATATATGTGCTAAACCAGCCTTAAAACCTGTCCATGGAGAGTCAATGGAGGAAGTAAAAATCTACTTATTTACACAAGGAATGCAGATTCCGCCTAACGTGTTAAAACTACTTCAGCAGTTTGATTACTCTCAGGCAGTACCTAAGCTTCTCCTATATAACAATGAGCTAAATGGGGTTATGACAAGGTCAGATGCAGCACTATTACTCCTATTAAATCAATTCGGGATTGACATCATCCTATATAATCCTCCAGGTCACAACGACATTGAGAATTATATTGAAAGTACACTGTATGATACTCATTGGCTTGAAGAGGTAGTTTTTGAACAGGAAATAAAAGAACCATCGATAGTACAGAAAGTCCTATTTCAGGGGATTTTAAAAAACTTAAGGAGAGATTAGATTGATGAATCAAATGAATCCAAATGGGAACTTTGCTGAAACTTTACCGGCTGAGAAATTATCCGAGAACAGTGTTTCACAAATTAAATTAACCCTTAGACAAGAACCTGAAGTACAACAATTAGTTCGTACGATAGATGAAAGAGATCAAATTCAAGTATTAGAGTTTGGTAAAGAGCCAGCTGTTCAAATTTCACGTTTCTCTGATCAAATATTAAGTAACATGCGTACAACAAAGATAGAAGATTCAGGGGAACTGTTAAAGCAGCTTGGAAAAATCATGGATAAGTTTGATAAGAAAGATTTTGAAACGAATTCAGGAGGTATTTTTGGAAAGCTCTTTAAGCGTGGTGAAAAGCTAATTGAAAAGCTTTTTGGAAAATACCAAACGATGGGTGGAGAAATCGATAAAGTTTATGTAGAAATCTCTAAATATCAAAGTGAGATGGTTGATTCAACCAATATGTTAGAGCAAATGTATGAACAGAACTACCAGTATTATTTAACATTAGAAAAATACGTAGTGGCTGGTGAGATGAAGGTTGAAGAATTAAAAAATCAACAACTCCCACAGCTTGAAGCTCGAGCTACATCTGGGGATCAGCTGGCATCCATGCAATTAGATAGTTTAAGGAATGCAATTGAGCTATTAGAGCAACGTGTCTATGATTTAGAAATGGCTAAAATGGTGGCGTTACAAACGGCTCCTCAAATTCGTTTATTACAAAGAGGGAATACAAAGCTAATTGGAAAAATTAACTCAGCTTTTGTAACTACTATTCCTATCTTTAAAAATGGTTTAATCCAAGCAGTAGCTGCGAAAAGGCAAAAACTTGTAGCTGATTCAATGAGCGAGCTGGATCGCCGTACAAATGAAATGCTTGTGAGGAATGCACAGAATATTTCACAGCAAAGTGCTGACATTGCTAGACTAGCTGGCGGCCCTAGCATCAAGATTGAAACGATTGAAGAATCGTGGAACATCATTATGAAAGGGATGCAAGAAACAAAAGCCATTGAAGATGAAAATAAACGACTAAGAGAAGAAGGTACAAAGAAACTTGAACAACTACAAGAAAACTTTAAAAAGATGAAACAGCAAGGTTAAAAAAGCTGAATCATTTTTTAATAGATTAGCTCAAGAGCAATATGAGCTTAGCATAATAGTACATAAATAATATGATGAGGTGAAGGAAATTGGCTATCAATTTACAAAAAGGTCAACGTGTTGATTTAACAAAAGGAAATCCAGGTTTAACTAGAATTTTAGTAGGTCTAGGATGGGATCCTGTTGAAAGTAAGGGTGGCGGCGGTTTACTTGGCTCCCTATTCGGCGGTGGCGGCGGTGCAAACGTTGACTGTGATGCCTCTGTTATTATGCTGTCTGAAGGAGATAAGTTAAGAAATAATAGTGATGTTATTTACTTTGGTAACTTAAAAAGTAGTGACGGAAGTGTTCAGCATTCAGGAGATAATTTAACGGGTGCAGGAGACGGGGATGATGAGCAAGTGAATGTGGACTTAAGCAGAGTTCCTTCTCATATTCAAAAGCTTGTTTTCGTTGTAAACATTTATGATTGTGCAAAAAGAAAACAACATTTTGGTATGATTCGAAATGCCTTTATCCGAATTGTGAACCCGACAAATAATCAAGAGTTGATCCATTATAATTTATCAGATGATTACACTGGAAAAACAAGTTTAATCGTAGGTGAACTTTACAGACATGGTTCTGATTGGAAGTTTGCTGCTGTTGGTTCTGGTACAAACGCTGTAAGCTTAGGGGATTTAGTTCGTACGTATGCATAAGTGAAGGCCAGGTCTTTTAATTTAGAACCAGAAGCTGGAATTCAGTAGATGTAGCAAAAATCACGCAAAAAATAAAAATATTTTAAGAGGTGACCTAAATTGAGTATTAATCTATCAAAAGGACAACGTATTGACTTAACAAAAACAAATCCTGGTTTAACAAAGGCAATTGTTGGATTAGGTTGGGATACTAACCGCTATGATGGAGGACAGGACTTTGATTTAGATGCCTCTGCATTTTTAACAGACGCAGATGGGAAAGTCATTAATGATATCGACTTTGTATTTTACAATAACGTTAAGCATCCCTCAGGTGGAGTAGAACATACGGGTGACAATCGTACAGGTGAAGGTGACGGAGACGATGAGCAAATTAAAATCAACTTTAGTAAAGTACCTTCACACGTTCATCGTATTGCCATTGCAGTAACGATCCATGATGCAAATGTACGTAACCAAAATTTTGGTCAAGTATCAAATGCCTTTGTACGTGTCGTTAATGAAGATACAAACCAAGAAGTTTTAAGATATGATTTAGGAGAGGATTTCTCCGTAGAAACAGCGGTTGTGATTTGTGAATTATATAGACATGGTGCCGACTGGAAGTTCAATGCTATAGGAAGCGGATTCTCTGGTGGATTAGCTGCTCTTTGTAAGAACTTTGGTCTTCAAGTTTAAAAATTAGTTATAGGAGCTGCCTGAAAAGGGCAGCTTCTTCATTTTTTGCCCTCTCTAAACTTCCTTTATTTTTCAGCTAAATCCCCTATTTTCCTATGATATAATTTTAATATAAATAGAATTAAAATGACTATTACATAGGAAAGCCTATTCCGTTACTAAAATTGCGAAAATTTTGGATTAGTTAGACATCATGCTGGTGTAGGGGGGAGTAATTTGAGAAAACTGGGATTATTACTGGTGATATGTACGATATCCTTAATGCTAATGGGGAACTCACAAGCCTATACAGGAGGGCTACCATTAAAGTATTACCCGAAAAACTCCGTACTCATTCAAACACTAGAGCTTGATTCTAAAAGATTACTAGGAAATATTATTGTACTCCCTTTAGATCCTTTTAACGAAATAGAAGCAGCTGCTATTATTACGAGAATTAACCAATTACCTCAATCTCTATTAAAAAAAATTAATCAAGAGGGTATTGATGTCAAATTATTTAATGGGAGATTAACGGATAATCCAACTACGGAGCATTTGCGTGGTTTAGTACCAAGAGGGTATATTAACCAGATTATGTGGGATGACATACCAGGAATTGGTGGATCAAAAACGGTACTCGTCAAAATTGGGCATAGTGAAAAAGGGAAGGGACACGGGTCGGTTAACCTCGAACTTCATGAGCTAGCACATTCTATCGATCGGCAAGTATTTGATGACCTTCGCTATAACCAAAGATATCTGAAAATTTGGAATGATGAAAAAGGAAACGTATTTCCAAATCAGGATTACTTTTTAACCTTTTCCGAAGAATATTTTGCCGAAACTTTCGCCATGTTTTATTTAGGTGGAGAACATAAGGAGCAATTACGATTAAAAGCTCCTAAAACGTATGATTTTATAAAAAACCTTTATTAGTCTCTATTTTTTGATAGAATAATATTATAAATGTTTGAAAGGTTGTTAAATAGAACAACCTTTTTTATTTTAAAAGGACATAATAATTTTTAACATAGAGAATAAGGAAAGGAGTAATTTATTGTGAGTAAAAGCGAACATACATATTTAGATTTGTGTAAGCACGTCATTGAAAATGGAGTAAAAAAGGATGACCGTACAGGGACGGGTACAATTTCTACATTTGGCTATCAAATGAGATTTGATTTAAGTGAGGGATTCCCTTTATTAACGACAAAACGTATTCCATTTCGTCTTATCGCAAGTGAATTGCTTTGGTTTATTAAAGGTGATACAAATATTAAATACTTACTTCAAAACAATAACAATATTTGGAATGAGTGGGCTTTTAAAAAGTGGGTTGAAAGCTCAGAATATTATGGACCTGATATGACTGATTTTGGTTTAAGAGCACAAACAGATCAACAATTCGGCCAAGAATATGAAAAACAAATGGAAGCCTTTAAAGAAAAGATACTATCTGATGATGATTTTTCAAAAGTATACGGCGAACTTGGAAATGTATACGGAAAGCAATGGAGAGACTGGAGAACTTCAAGTGGCGAAACGATTGATCAATTAAAAGATGTCATTGAAACGATAAAGAAAAATCCATATTCTAGAAGATTAATCGTGTCAGCATGGAATCCAGAAGATGTACCTATGATGGCTTTGCCTCCATGTCATACGTTATTCCAATTCTATGTATCTGAAGGTAAACTGTCTTGTCAATTATATCAAAGAAGTGCGGATATATTCCTAGGCATTCCATTTAATATTGCCAGCTATTCATTACTAACCCACTTAATCGCTCATGAGTGTGGATTAGAAGTTGGAGAGTTCATTCATACACTTGGTGATGCACATATTTATGTAAATCATGTTGAGCAAATTAATATTCAGCTTGAGAGAGAAGTTAAGGAGCTTCCAAAACTAATTTTAAATCCTGACAAAAAGTCTGTATTTGAAATTGAAATGGAAGATATCAAGATTGAGGGATATGAACCACATCCAACGATTAAAGCTCCTGTAGCGGTTTAGCATTTAACAGTTAAATGGAATGAAGGTGTTGAAGGAATGATTGTTTCCATTATTGTTGCAATGGATGTAAACAGAGTAATTGGTAAAGATAATAATCTTCCATGGAGGCTTCCTAGCGAATTGCAATATGTGAAAAAGACAACCATGGGTCATTCGATTATTATGGGAAGAAAGAACTATGAATCAATTGGAAGGCCTCTTCCTGGTAGAAGGAATATCGTTTTAACACGAGAGAGAGCATTTCAAGCCGAGGGTTGTGAGATTGCCCATAGTAAAGAAGAAGTCTTTAAACTATGTGAAGGTGAAGAGGAGATATTTATCTTCGGCGGGGAGCAAATCTACAAACTGTTCTTACCACAGACTGAAAAGTTGTATATAACGAAAATCCACCATGAGTTTGAAGGCGATACATTCTTTCCTGAAATTGATTATAATGAATGGAAAGAAGTGTTTGTTGAAAAAGGGATTACAGATGAAAAGAATCCTTATACTTATTACTATCACATTTATGAAAGAACTAATTAATCAAAAAGGACAATACCATTAAATTGGCATTGTCCCTTTTTATAAGCTAAGCATCACATAGTTCATGGTGAGAGATAGAAGATGTTTCAATTTGTATGGTAACGTGTTCGATGTGAAATTCTTCTTTTATCTTATTGATAGCAAGTTGCAATAATTTTTGACTGTCATGATGATCTTCAATGAGAATATGACAACTTAATGAGTCTAAGCCAGAGGTAATCGTCCAAATATGCAAGTCATGTACATTCAAAACACCATCTATCTCTTCTAGTGCCTTCTTTACTTCTCCTTGCTTAATACGCGATGGTGTTCCTTCCATTAAGATATGAACAGAATGTTTTATAACTCCCCATGCACTTTTTAAAATCAACAGTGATACGAGAACTGAAATGATTGGATCAGCCAAGTACCAGCCAAAAACCAGCATAATGATACCTGCTACAATCGCACCCACTGAACCAAGTGCATCTCCAAGTACATGTAAATAAGCACTTCGTAAGTTAACGTTATTTTTTACGTCACCTTTCTTTAACAATGCCCAGGCACTTAATAAGTTAGCGAATAGACCGATAGATGCAATGACGATCATCGTTCCACTTGAAACGGACTGAGGTACCATAAATCTTTCATAGGCTTCCCAAATAATAAAGCCTGCTATAATGAACAAAGTAACCCCGTTAAATAAGGCTGCTAAAATTTCAAATCGGTAAAATCCATAAGTTTTTGTTGGTGAAGCAGGCTTCGTTGCAAACCACATAGCGATGAAACTTAAAAGCAATGAGCTAGCATCACTCAACATGTGTCCAGCATCTGATAATAATGCTAAGCTGTTTGTAAACAACCCTCCGAAAAATTCAAGTACCATAATTCCTGTAGTAATAAGGAGTGCAATGAGCAAACCTTTTTTATTTCCTTCTCTTGTTTCTTCAAAGTGATGGTGATGTCCGTGGTGATCATGGCCATGGTGGTGATGATGACCCATGGATCTCCCTCCTTTAATATAATTTTATTTACTTACAGCTCACGTGTGAAATCACTTGATTCAATATGGTGATTACATGTTCATCATCATAGGTGTAAAAAAACGAGTTCCCATCTCTTCTATATTTTACAAGCTTCAAGTTGCGTAAAAAGCTTAATTGATGAGAAACTGCTGATTGAGTTAGCTCAAGTACTTCTGCGATATGATTAACCGAGCACTCTTCTTGAGACAATAAATATAAAATTTTAATTCTTGTAGGGTCTGCCAGTGCTTTAAACACTCTCGAAACCTCATCCACCGTTTCTGTTGTTAAAAAAGAATGCTCTCGTTGTTCCATCTTTGCCAGCTCCATTTCTATCCCTAGAATGTATTATTTATTAAACTACAAAATAAACTGTATATGAACATATGCTCATATACAGTTTATGATTGTAAGAAAAAAATGTCAATTATATTTGCCCATTTATTTTGAAATAGTAGAATGACTTTCTAATATCATGGACAATCAATCTTTTTTATACTGAATCTATAGATGGATAGAATATTATTATTATATAATGATAAGCGTCAAACAAATTTGGAGGTCATATATGTTTCGTTTAATTGCTTGCTTCCTTTATATGAGTGGTTATCTAGTCTATAGCTTACCTACTCTTGCAAAAATGAAGAAGTTAAATGCTAATCTACCCGTTGAAGAAAAAGATAAAATTATTCATAAAGTTCCAAAATATTGGTCGAAAACCATTATGAAAATAACTGGTTCTAATATTCGAGTGGAAGGACAAGAACTTATTCCTAATGGTCCCGTTGTGTTTATTAGTAATCATGAAGGGGATTTTGATATTCCAACATTACTTGGTTACATCGATAAGCCTTTTGGTTTTATCTCTAAGATAGAAGTAAAAAAAGTACCGATAATCTCCTCATGGATGACGGTACTAAACTGTGTTTTCTTAGATAGAAAAGATCGTCGCCAAGCGATACGTTCGATTAGAGAAGGAGTAGACATTCTAAAAAAAGGACATTCAATGGTGATTTTTCCCGAAGGAACTAGAAGTAAGGGTGGACCGATAGGAGAATTCAAATCGGGAAGCTTTAGACTAGCTAAAGATGCAGGAGTACCTATTGTACCTATTTGTATTGAGGGAACGTCAGATGTTTTTGAAAAGAACGGAAGAATGATTAAACCTGCTGATATTAAAGTTACCATCTTACCTCCGATTGAGCCTAATATGTATAAAGATAAAGATTTAAAAGAAATAGCAGTAGAGGTAAGAACATTAATAGTAAACACTATACAAGAAAAACAAAAAGTTTCATAGTTAAAAAGGAGGATGACTCAGTCACCCTCCTTCATTTATACGTATAAAATGATACATAAATACATAAAGGAGCTACCCGCTAGTACAAAGACATGCCAAATAGCATGAAAATAAGGGACCTTTTGAAAAACATAAAAAAAGGAACCAATCGTATATAAAATGCCACCAGCTAGTAGTAAAGCAAATCCACCATTACCAATGACCATATATAGAGGTTTAATCCCAATGACAATAAGCCAGCCCATGATAACATAGAGTACAGTGGATAGTACGATGAATTTTTTTACATAGAAAACTTTGAATAATACTCCAATTACAGCAAGCCCCCATACAACTCCGAAAAGAGTCCATCCAAGGGCACCCCTTATAGAAACTAGAACAAACGGTGTATAGGTACCTGCTATTAACAAATAGATGGCCGAATGGTCCATTATTTCAAAAAAGTCTTTGGCCTTTTTATGTTGAATACTATGAAGTAAAGTTGAAAATAGGTAAAGAAGAAGCATGGTTACACCAAATATAGTAAAGCTTACCACTCGCCAAGGATCTCCAGTTG
This sequence comes from Robertmurraya mangrovi, assembly GCF_034427655.1. NCBI lineage: Bacteria > Bacillati > Bacillota > Bacilli > Caryophanales > Bacillaceae > Robertmurraya > Robertmurraya mangrovi. The sequence continues at coordinate 20,859 of NZ_JAXOFX010000011.1, read as the reverse complement.
CTGAAGAAAAAACAATCAGTAAGACTAACGCCGGTATACTTAAAAGGAATCCAATACCATGAGTAATAGAATTGGCAATCTCTTCTCTAATTGAAAAAGTCATAGTTTATTCCTCCTTATTACTATATTAAAGTAATAAAGAGATAAAGACAAACTTAAACTTGGGGATTATTAACATATTCTGTTAAACTATTGAGCATTTGTAAAAACTGTTCTTGGTCACAAAATTCTTCTTTTTGTAAATTAGCTTTTACCCACTCAATTAGCTCCTGAGCAGTATTGAAAACTTCACCGCTCGTGTCACTTTTCCGAATCATATAGCGTCCGTTGTCTTCATCTAAAGTTACCTCAACTGGGATTGCACAATCTAGACTACAAAGTGAAAATTCCATATCCTTTATCCCTCCATCTATAAATAGATTTGTTTGAGATTATTATATGTCATTTATATTATTTATAACCTTGAAAGAAGTTTGAAAAGTGTAAATTTTTAAAAAATAGACTTGAATGTAATTTATTACGTGATATAATGAACAAATTAATAAGACTTATTGTAATTTTACTTAATAACTAAGCCCGTTGATTTCCGCTCCGGGCACTTGCTTTCCGCGGGGAGGGAAGGGAGCCTCCTCGGCGTTACCGCCTGTGGGGTCTCCCGTGTCCCTCTGTTCCCGCAGGAGTCAAGTGCCCTCCGCTCCAATCAACTCAGACTTTTAGTAGTCAAAAATAATCCAAATATATTATTCGTAATTATTTAGAGGGGTCTAATTATCCTGCAATAAATTAATTGCATGCGTTTGGAATCTATCCTTCTAAATTACATAATAAAGAAATGAGGGTGACATATGGAACAGAAGGTATTGAAGAAGAAGTGGGTACAGTTAGAGGATATTTTAATTGCCTATCAACAACTTAAAGACATTGTTGCCCATACACCCTTGCAGAAAAATGAGCGATTATCGGAAAAATATGAATGCAACGTTTATTTAAAAAGGGAGGATTTGCAACATATTCGCTCCTTTAAGCTTCGGGGTGCCTTTTATAAAATGAAATCACTTGATACAGATCTTTTGAAAAATGGTGTGGTATGCGCAAGTGCAGGGAATCATGCACAAGGAGTCGCATTTGCATGTCGGCATCTCGGAGTAAATGGAAAAATTTACATGCCTACAACAACTCCAAGACAAAAGGTATCACAAGTGGAATTATTTGGTCGTGGATATGTCGATATTATCCTTGTTGGAGATACTTTTGATGATGCGTATTATCAAGCAATGGCCTGTGCAGATCAGGAACAGCGCTGTTTCATTCATCCATTCGACGATGAATCTGTAATTGCAGGTCAAGGTACAGTAGCGGTAGAGATTTTGAATGATTGTGAGGAAGAAGTGGATTACCTGTTTGCCTCCATTGGAGGGGGCGGTTTAATGGCTGGTCTAATCACATACATAAAAAGTATTTCACCATACACAAAACTTATTGGGGTAGAACCTGCCGGTGCACCTTCTATGAACGAATCGATTGAGAATAACGGTGTAACTGCCTTAAATGAAATTGATAAATTCATTGATGGAGCTGCAGTAAAATGTGTAGGAAAAAAGACATTTGAAATATGTCGTAATGGCCTTGATGATATTCTACTCGTTCCTGAGGGTAAAGTCTGCACTAGTATACTGGAATTATATAATGAACACGCAATTGTAGCGGAGCCAGCTGGTGCTATGCCTATTGCTGCTTTAGATTTATATAAAGAAGAAATAAAAGGCAAGAATGTCGTGTGTGTCATTAGTGGTGGAAATAATGATATTGGTAGAATGCAGGAAATCAAGGAACGGTCTCTACTGTATGAAGGACTCCTCTATTATTTTATTGTAAACTTTCCTCAAAGAGCGGGGGCATTGAGAGAGTTTCTAGACGAAGTGCTCGCACCAACAGACGATATTACTAGATTTGAGTACACGAAGAAAAATAATAAAGATAATGGACCAGCACTTGTTGGAATTGAACTGCAAAAAAGAGAAGATTATGATGGCTTGCTAAAACGGATGAATAAGAAAGGTTTTGCCTTTACAGAAGTAAATAAAGACAGTAATTTATTTAACTTATTGATTTGATTTGTTAGATATTGGTGAAATTTTAATTAGCCTTTTCTATTAAGAAGGGGCTTTTTTTAATGATTTGTGAATTTCTTATGAACTTTAATTAATTTTTCACAAAAAGGGAATGAAAAATACTATAATCATGTTAGTATGTTACTGTAGTCTAGAAAAATGATTGTTTGAAATAAATTTAATACCTAAACTGTAAATATAGGAGATGTCTTATATGTTATCAAACATTGGAGTACCTGGATTAATATTAATTCTTGTTCTAGCATTAATTATATTTGGACCTAAGAAGCTTCCGGAAATCGGTCGTGCATTCGGGCAAACACTTCGTGAATTTAAGAAGTCTACTCGAGAATTAACAAATGATGTTATGGATGATTTTGAAGAAGAAAAGAAAAAAGCGGCTAAATAAGTGTGAGATATTCATCTTGCACTTTTTTTCTTGAAAAAACCTTCAAATTGGCAGGGGTAAAATATGGAAGATAGAGAATTGAATGTAATAGATCATTTAGAAGAACTTAGAAAAAGATTGATCATTTCAATATTGGCTTTCTTAGTTTTCTTTGTTTTAGGATTTGTATACGTTAAGGATATATATAGTTGGTTAGTTCGAGACCTAGAAGTAAAGCTTATTGTCTTAGGGCCAAGTGATATTATTTGGGTTTACTTTATGCTCGCGACGGTAATTGCTATAGCTGGTACGATTCCCGTATTGGCACTACAAATTTGGTTGTTTGTTAAACCTGGATTAAAACCAATAGAAAAAAGAATAACATTAGCTTATGTCCCGGCCTTATTTGCATTATTTCTGGTGGGTTTATGTTTTGGTTACTTTGTAATTTTTCCAACTGTTCTAAACTTCTTAATTGAATTAAGTGGAGAAATGCTTGTTACTAATTTTACAGCTGAAAAGTATTTTAGATTTCTAATGAACATGACATTACCATTTGGAGTCTTATTTGAATTACCGGTTGTCATTATGTTCTTAACATCACTTGGGATTATCAATCCTTACGTGTTACAAAAAATTCGTAAGTACGCTTATTTTATTATTGTTGTCATTTCCGTTATTATTTCTCCACCTGATTTCTTATCAGATGTACTAGTAACGATACCTTTATTATTTTTATATGAGATTAGTATTAATTTATCAAAAGTTGTTTATAAGCGTAAACTTAGAAAAGACAAAGAACTTGAAGAAGAGTACGACAATCATTCAACTGAGGCAAGTTAAGAAATTAGATAGCCCTTCCGTTCTTACGATTCGAACGGGAGGGTTTTTTGTTTGTCTAAATTAAAAGTAAGTACTTTGTTGCACATATTTAATGGTAATTTTCCAATGCATTGTTCTTATTAAAGAACAATAGCTATATCTATATATATAGCAACTTTTAAGTATGAATCTTGTAGTTAAGTTAAAAATAGTAAAAAAATGAGTGTGGTGATCAATTGAGGTCATTTTTTCTGTATCTAGGGATATTAAACTTATTTGATGCTTTTGCAACGTTTTATGGCTTATCTATAAATGAGATATCAGAGCTAAATCCTGTGATGAGTATTTTATATGAACGGAATCCATTCATTTTTTTAGGAACAAAAGTAGGGTTATCAATAGTTTTGTTTTCTCTAACAGGAGTTAAGAAAGGGTTTAATAGCCTTACTTTAAGAACCTTAACCATATTCTCCACAATCTTGTACTCTTGTGTTTGCTTCATTCATCTAGTGTGGGTAATTAGGTTGTTTTAACAGGCTTTTAATGAATATTTTTTTATAAAGAAGGCATAAACAGACACACTTCGACCAACAATTAATGTATAATATAATCAAACGGGTGAAAAAGAGGATTGATACTTTGCTATTCAAAAGCCTAGAGTTCAAAAATGTTGTTGGACAGAAGGTAAAAGTCATGGATATTCCAGTATTGGAGGAAGATAGCCCTTATTATTTTTTAATCCAAGTCCGTTTGCAAACATTTATTACCTCTCTTTATGGGGATCGAAAAGTAAAGAAGTGTTACTCATTCAAAGAACATTTAAAACGAGTATTAAAGTGGCCTGTATATGAAGAGATATTCAAGTCACCAGAACTCAAGAATAACGCCTAATATTTTGAGTGTCGGCTAACAGTCGGCACTTTTTTCTTTTCTCTCTATTAGTAGGATAGGACCATTTAATTTAATATTTTGTCAAGAACATGTATAATCTTAAGTATCCAAGTTATATAGGAAGTGAATAAAATGAGCAAGATTAAAATAGTAACGGATTCAACGGTAGATTTATCAGCGGTATTAATTGAACAATACGACATTGAAGTGGTACCGTTGTCCATTCAAATTGACGGTGAGACTTTTCTTGATCGAGTGGATATTACTCCTAAAGAGTTCATACATAAAATGAAAGATTCAAAAGAACTTCCAAAAAGTTCACAGCCAGCAGTAGGTACTTTTGTGGAGCTTTATAACCGATTAGGAGAAGAAGGTTATGAAGTTTTATCGATACATATGACTGGTGGCATGAGTGGAACGGTACAATCTGCGGAGACAGCCGCTAGTATGTCTTCTGCAAAGGTAAGGGTTGTTGATTCCCGTTTTATTTCAAAAGGATTAGCCTTTCAAGTCATTGAAGCAGCGGAGATGGCACGTGAGGGAAAAAGCATGGAAGAGATTACTTCCCGCTTAGATGTTGTTAGGGAACAGACGAGATTATTTGTAGTAGTTGACACTTTGGAGAACCTAGTAAAGGGTGGACGAATTGGTAAGGGCAAAGCCATGATTGGTTCCTTATTAAATATTAAGCCCATTGCATCTCTTGAGGGAGGCGTATACACTCCCGTTTCAAAAGCTAGAAGTTACACACAAGTAGCCAAGTATTTAGCTAAACAGTTTGCTGAAGACGTTAAGGGTAAAACTATTAAAGGTGTAGGTTTAGTTCATGCTGAGTCTGCTGAACTTACTGGTAAGCTGAAAGATGCGGTTAAAGAACTAACAGGCTATGATAAAATTGACGTTGAGTACACGACTCCAATTATAAGCACACACACTGGCCCAGGGGCGATTGGATTTATGTATTATTTCGAGTGATTTGTCGAAAAAACGATATTTTAATAGAAATCGATGATATCTAGTCTAAAATCGATGATATATTAAAAAATTCGATGATATCTCCCACAAAACCGATGATATCTTCATAAAGATGCAAATTTCAGGGCTACTTTGTAGTCGAAAAAGTTCACCCGAAAGCAAAAATAGGTTCATCTCTCAAAAAAATATAGAAATCAGCTCAAAAAAAGCTCCAGGAACAAAATCCCTGGAGCTTTTACTACTTTAAATCCCATCTGGTATCTTCGTCTTAGTTGGTTCCGCAAAACCTTCTTTATATTTGTTATCAATATATTCTCTTATCTCCCCAATACTTTTACCATCTTTATATTGAAGAATACTTTCAGCAGCCGTTTCCAAACAAACACCACATCGAGTTCCGTGGTCGTCCCACATGATTTCTCCATTTTCTTTATTCTCAAATACAAAACAATCATAGTTATCTCTATGACCAACTGAATCACCGCAGCCACAATAACAAGGCATATACTCTAATAATTCTTGGTGTTTAGCAGCAGCAGCATAGATGATTTGCATTTGTTCAGGCTTATCGGTTAAAAACTGAGGTAGTGTATCTACAGAATTAGTTAGCTCTCGTAAGTCCCCACTAGAATGAGCATGTCCATCGTGGGCTGATTGTTCAGTGGTATCGTTTTCTGTTGCTTCTTCCTTAGTTGAAGAAGAACAGCCAGTTATCATTAACAATAGAGCCGTTAAAAATAAAAAATAGCCTAAAACTTTTAGTTTCATTATCGTATCACCTGACTTTTAATCTATTTACATACCAAAATATCATAACATAAATGAGTAATTTTTTGTGTGATGCTGACTTCTACTATCTTAAAAGATAACTAGAAGTAATATTTTGTATTTTTTTGAAATGCCAGTAGGAGATTAATAAGAATTTGTCGAATGGGTAAGTGTTTATAGTCAAAATCTTACATTAATATATAAAAGTTTAAAATGATAGCAATTTTGATCACTAAACAACAGACCAATTGAAAATGTCAGCCTAAAAATATGAAATCGGAGAAAAATGATGATAGGACATTTAAAAAGATTACCCATTATTAAAAAGGTGTTGTTATTTTCTTTTTGTATTACCTTTATTGTTGTGATTTCGATTGCAAGTATAAGTTTTTTTCTACAAACTAAACAAATGGAAGCGCAAATCGAAGACCGTATAGTTGGCCTAGCTACATTGTGGAGTTCAACGATTAGGACGAATGATGTAATAAATGTCATTGAAAACAGAACAGAGCATAGTGATGCACACAAACGACTTGAAAGATTTGTTTCTTTAATAAAAGAAAAGCACTCTGTACATTTAGATAGTGGTATTGTCCTACCTGAAATTCAAAAAAATGAGGGTATTTATATTCTAGTGGGGTCACATGGATATGGTGAGTTAGGCTTGTACTCATTTTCTAATTATCAAGCAGAAAAAGAATATATTACTGCTTTTAAAGAAGCTGTCAAAACAAAAACAGTTACTTTCAGTGGTTTATATAGAGATCAGTACGGTTTATGGGTTACTGCATTTTCACCAATCATGGATGACGAAGGTAAGGTTGTTGCATTATTAGCCATAGATGCTAACGCAACCCTTATTGATTCCTTCCAAAAGGAATTAGCAACGTATTTATTTCTGATCTTTGTCATAATAAGCATCATTGTGTTTTATATTTTAAAAAGAGGTTTATATAAAGTTTTAGAACCTATGAATGAAATTATTAAGGGTATAAATGAGGTTAGTAAAGGCAATTTTGATGTAAAACTTCATGTAGATGAAGAAACAGATTTAAGTTTATTGTTTGATAGATTTAATTTTATGACAGACCAATTATCTACTTTATTTGAACAGCTCTCCATTACATCAAAACAATTAGGTGCAGAAATCCAGCAACATGAACAAATTGGCCAATTTGAATTAGCTTTCGGTGAAATGGAGAATATCATTCAAAAGTCAAAGTTGCAGAGAGAACTCCAGAGAGCCGAAAAGATGAATGCCATCGGTCAGCTTGCTGCTTCTGTTGCTCATGAAATTAGAAATCCAATGACTGTTGTAAAAGGATTTTTGCAAATTTTCTTGTCTAAAGATGAATTATCAAAAGAAGAGCATATGTATGTAAAACTTATGATTGAAGAGATGAATCGGGCTGAGAACATTATTAATGATTATTTATCGTTAGCTAAGCCCGATTTAGAACAAACGGAAAAAGTGGATGCCGGTCTCTTAGTTAATAAGGTAACGGATTTGATGAACTCTTATGCCATGATGTCTAAAAGTATTGAGTTAAAAACGGATATTTCCGAGGAAGTATTCATTAAAGGTAATTTAGGAGAATTAAAACAAGTGTTAATTAATATCCTAAAGAACGGTATTGAAGCTATCAAAGAAAAAGGGACTTTAAGTATAAGGGTATATAAGGAAAACGGTTTTGGAGTGCTGCAGATTGAAGATACAGGGGTTGGGATGACTCAAGAAGAACTAGAACGGTTAGGTACTGCCTTCTATTCTTTAAAAGAAAAAGGAACTGGTATTGGTTTGATGGTTTGTTACCAAATCATTGAAAGAATGAAAGGGAATATTTCTGTAACTAGTGAAAAAGGGAAAGGCACGGAATTTACCATTAAAATCCCTTTATACATAAACAATGGATAAGCCGAGCCTAATTGTAACAAGATGTAACTAGAAATGTACACACGTACCTCCAAAAAAGAATTAAGAGGTGAGGATATGAAAAAATACGTGTTACTATTTAGTGATTTTGGTATCGATGATATGGTAGCAATCATTTACGCTTTGTTTGACGAGGAAATTGAAATCATTGGTGTTGTTGCAGACTATGGTAATGTTTCAAAAGAAGATGCGGTTAGAAATGCAGCTTATCTACAGCAGTTAACGGGTATTACGGATATACCTGTTTTTGGTGGAGCGGACTTGCCATTAACGGGTGAAAGCCCAGAGTACTTTCCAGAGGTTCATGGATTAGAAGGACTTGGGCCCATTATACCTGAAGACATACCATTACCAAGTTTTGAAAACTTTTATGAGATAAATACTTTAATTGAAAAGTATAAAAATCAAGTTATTATCGTCAATGTTGGAAGATTAAGTTCGTTAGCAACGGCCTTTATCTTGTATCCTGAATTAATGAAAAGTGTAAAAGAATTTTACATTATGGGTGGAGCCTTTCAAAGCCCTGGCAATATAACTCCTATTGCTGAAGCTAATTTTTATGGTGACCCATATGCAGCTAACATCATAATTAATAAGTCACCAAAGCCTGTTTTTATTATTCCTTTGGATGTTACTAGCGGGGCAATCATTACTCCTGAAATGGTAAATCAATTAGACCAGCATTACCAGAAGACTCAAAGTAAAATTGGTTTATTGGTAAAGCCCATGGTTGATTACTATTATGAGTTTTATAAAAAGAGAGATCCGCAAATTAGCGGTAGCCCATTGCATGATTTACTTACTCTCTGGGCTGTTTCAAGTAAGTCCATCATACAATACGAGGAAGTACCAGTAAAAGTAGTGGTTAATACAGGACCTTCATTTGGTCAAAGTATCGGAGATTTTCGTAGAACCGTTGAAAAAGAAGACTACCAAAGGCATAATGTAGCAAGAAACTTCGATTACCAACAGTTTATTAAAAATTTCTTTGAGACAATGAAAAATTCAAGTGGAGAAACATCCTAAAGTGCTAGGATGTTTTTTTGTCGGCAAAATGTTGATTCATCACAGGTAAAGACAAAGCTGGGAACATACAAACTTAACAATGCCTATAATTTTTACCCATAATTTTTAAATAATGGGAGAAAATAAGTCAAACCGAAACTTGTGGGTGAGACAAATGTTTAGAAAACGCCGTAAAAATGGTGAAACGGAAAAAAAAGCACATAGCTTAGATATTACTGAACTAAAAGAACAACTAAATAAAGAGTTGAACGAGTCACCTGACCTAGTATTTCGAGTCTTTCATCGAGACGATAAGAAATATATTATCATTTTCATTTCTAACCTTGTAAAAACGGAGATTATTGATGAGTTTGTATTAAAACCTTTATTAGAATCAAAGGGAAATATTAATACTACAGAGGACATTTTAAATATATTACCGTTAACACAAGTAAACGTAACAAATCAATTAATGGAGATTAAGGAAGTTCTATTAAAAGGTAGTCTCTATCTTTATAAAGAGGGAGAACCTTTTGGAATAATAGGGGATGTAAAAAAGGCGGAGGCAAGATCGCTAGGGCAAGCGGAAACGGAATCTCTAGTTTATGGTCCGAAAATTTCTTTTACCGAACAGTTAAGTACGAATTTGAATGTAATACGAAATAATATTGTAGATGCTAACTTGGTTATGGAAGATATAACAGTTGGTCGGAGGACAAAAGTAAATGGAAAATTAGTGTATATAAGTGACATTGCAGAGGAAGAGAATGTAAATACTTTGCGTCAGAGAATAAACGATTTAGATGTTGATCATATCCAAGATAGTTCTGTATTAGCTCAATATATAGAGGACAACAGTTGGACTGTATTTCCTCAACTAATTACAACAGAGTTGCCAGACCGTTTTTGCCTTGCTCTTATTAAAGGAAAAGTAGGAGTACTACTAGATCGAAGTCCAGCTGCCATCTATGGTCCGACAACGTTCTTTAGTTTCTTTGAATCAACGGAAGATGTCTATATGAGATGGAACATGGGTTCTTTTATTAGAATGCTACGACTGGTGGCTATCTTTCTTTCGGTTCTACTAACTCCTGCATATGTGGCGGTGTTAACTTATCATTATGAAGTTATACCTTCACCACTCTTAGTTTCACTCGGACAGTCACGGTCAAATGTACCTTTTCCACCTATATTTGAAGCTTTGTTGTTGGAGTTTATCATAGAGATGCTAAGAGAAGCAGGGGCAAGGTTACCAACAAAAGTAGGTCAAACGATGGGTATTGTTGGCGGTATCGTTATCGGTCAGGCCTCGGTTGAAGCTGGCTTTACTAGTAACATCTTAATTATTATTATCGCTATTAGTGCATTAGGTTCCTTTACAGCTCCTAGTTATATCATGGGTTCTGCTATTAGAATTGTTCGCTTTCCTATTATAGTTTTAGCTGGAATTTGGGGTGGTGTAGGAATCATGATTGGATTTTGTATCCTACTGATTCATCTACTCAAATTGTCAACACTCGGAAGACCATATTTAACTCCCATCTATCCATTTTCATTCCATGATTTAAGATACAGTATCTTTAGACTGCCACTCCAATATCTAGGGGGCAGACCAGAAACGAATGAACCAACCGATAAAAGACGCTATCCTTTGAAAAAGGCGAAGACTATTAAGGATGTGGATGAATAGGGGCGTAAAATATGAAAGTAAATCTTTATCCAAAAAAGGCCTATTTATTTAATACTTTTCTCGTAGCATTCATTATCCATGCTGCACAAGCAGGTGTAGGAATTGCAGGTCTTCCTAGGATTGTATTTCTTACGGCGAAACATGATGCGTGGATCTCTGTGTTCTTTGCAGGTGTCCTCACTGCTGGGGTAATCTATATCATTCTATTTATGTTAAATCAGTATGAAAGTGCTGATTTATATGGAATTCACTATGATATATTCGGTAAATATATAGGTGCTCTCCTAAGTTTAATTTATGTCCTTTACCTTTTGTCAGCTTGCTTTATCATCGTGATGAATTATGTGGAAATTGTCCAAGCGTGGGTTTTCCCAGATCTACAAACATGGGTCCTATCCCTTATTTTATTATTGCTTGGTGTCTATGGAGTACTAGGGGGAATTAGAGTTGTAGTGGGAATATGCTTTATGTCTGTCATTTTAACTATTTGGTTAGCTTTTATGCTTAGCGCACCACTCGGACATTTAGATGTTACTCATTTGCTTCCAATATGGGAAACGAAGACATTGGACATCATAAAGGGTATTTCAAAAACCGCCCTTTCTATTATTGGCTTCGAGCTTTTGTTATTTGTTTTCCCCTATATTGAAAATAAAAAGAGGGCAAACTTTTATGCGCAAATGGGTAATGCCTACACCACTCTTTTATTTACAGTTGTTACATTAGTTTCAATAGGATTCTTTTCAGAGGTGAGTCTGACCCGAACCATTTGGCCTGTTTTATCTATGTTTAAGATAATCCAATTTCCTAACCTTGAACGGTTTGAATTTATTGCTATCTCTTTTTGGATGTTAATTGTCTTACCCAATATTTGTATCTATTTATGGGCTGCAACGAAGGGAATAAAAAGGGTGTTTGGAAAAAATCAAAGACGATATATATTCATAGCTGCAAGTATTATTTGGGGACTGTGTTTTTTTATTAGAGCACGATATCAAATGAATATGGTTACAGATTGGGTTGGAAGAATTAGCTATGGGACAGCATTTATCTATCCCGTTTTATTGGCAGCGATTGTACTAGTCAAAAAGAAACTCTTCAAGGGGGGTAAAAAGAATGAAACGAGTAGTTAACATTCTTACTATAATTATTCTTTTAATCCCTGTAACTGGTTGTGTTGAAAAAAACCAATTGGAGCAACTAGGTCTTATTACTGCTGTCGGCTTTGATTACTCTGATAAAAAGGATGTTATAAAGGGTACTGCAGTATTGCAGACGTTTGACCCTCAAATGAAAAATATCTCAAACATTATAAGTGATGAAGGAAAGACGAGTAAGGGAATTAGAGAAAACGAGAATCTAAAGTCAAATAATAAATTAGTATCTGGTCAGTTGCGTGTCGTTGTTTTTGGTGAGGAAGTTGCAAAAGATGGGACTGGCCGTCTAGTGGATACCTTAAACCGTGATGCTACTATCGGAAATATGCTATATATAAGTGTAGCAAAGGGAACAGCAGAAGACCTATTAAAGAAAAATAAAATTGAAGCAAGTCAGAACTTAGGAACGTACCTGTATCAATTAATTAAGCAAAATGTTGAAGAGGAGCTTGTCATCTCCCCTACATTATATGAGTATAACCATAGCTTCTATGATGAAGGAAAGGACCCGGTTATACCTATTTTAAAATTAGATGCTGGGGATATCGTCATATCAGGAGCAGGGTTATTTAAGGACGATCAGTATATTGAAGAACTTAAACTTAATAAGCTCTTTTTTTTAAAAGTACTAATTGACCAATATAAAGCAGGTGCACTAGAGTTAGAATTACCAATTGATGAATTAAAAAAATTTATTAAAGATGATGTTAGTGATAAAGAAAAACTAATTTTAACAGTAGACAATATTAATTCAAATAGAAAGATTAAGCTACTTGATAAAGAAAAGCCAAAATTCTCAGTGGAAGTAAACTTAGAGACAAGAGTTTTAGAGATTTCAGAAAATGTTGACTTAGGAAATCCTGAGGTAGTAAAAATATTAAAGAAAATAACTGAAAAAGAAATCAAAAAGGAAATGTCAAATTTAATTGCTCATTTTCAAAACCTAGGTATTGATCCGGTTGGATTTGGAAATTTTTACAATTCAAGAGTGAGAGGAAAGAATTTTAAGCAAGAGGAATGGAGAGAAATGCTTAAAACAGCGGAGTTCGATATAAGAATTAATAATAAAATAGTTAGAACGGGTGTCATTGATTAAGGTTGTTCACAATTTGTCCATACCTTCTTCTTTCTTAATTCACTAACTTTTGCTAGAATTATCAATTGAGAAAGTAAGAAAATTTGAAGGTGAGACATAAGATGAATCTTAAATTATTTAAAATAATTTTGTTAGCCACTGTATTGTTACTAGCTGCATGTGGACAAAAGGGAATAAAGAATGCAAAAGACTGGCCGGTAGAAGATTTTACGTTTATCAATCATGAGGGGCAATCCTTTGGTTTAGAAGATTTAAAAGGGAAGATTTGGGTTGCTGATTTCATTTTTACGAATTGTGAAGATGTTTGCTTACCGATGACATCCAATATGGTCAGGTTACAACAAATGGTTAAGGAAAAGGGCTATGAAAATGTTGAATTTGTTTCTTTTTCTATTGACCCAGAAGTAGACAAACCTGAAACTTTAAAGGAATTTGGTAATAAGTTCAATGTTGATTACAGCAACTTTCACTTTTTAACAGGCTATGAGCAAACATTTATTGAAACTTTTGCTCAAAAGAACTTCAAAGCACTGGTTAAGAAGCCGGCAAATGAAGATCAAGTCATTCACGGAGTTGATTTTTATTTAGTTAACAAAGAAGGAACCATTGTTAAATATTATAATGGATTAAACGAAATTCCTTTTAAAGAAATCCTAAATGATATAGAAGCATTACAATAGTATGTTTTATTAGAAAGACCTGAATAGGTCTTTTTTTGTAGAGAGATGTATGATCTATAAAGTAGAAATGTTTTGGATACTAGATATCGTGTTATAATATCTATACTTAAAAATACAATAGAGTGAATTGTATTTATCTTTAATAATTTTTAAAAGGAAGGTGACTAATTTGAAAAAGATATTCACCTCACTTTTTCTTTGTTCATTTGTTCTAGCTTCATGTAGTTCTACTCCAGTTGCATACAATGGTAATCTTAACGACTTACGGGAGACGAAAACTTTTTTGAAGGAAAAAGTTCCAGTAGACTTTATTCCTGAAACTTATCATTTTGTAGCAGCGGGTGATTCTTTAACCCAGGGAGTAGGGGATAGTCTGAACAAGGGAGGCTACCTACATTACTTAGAACAGCTATTAGGAGAGGAAAGGGGAATAAAAAGTACCGAAATACAAAATTTTGGTATTCGTGGAAATAGATCCTCACAACTTCTTACTAGATTGAAAACAACTGAGGTTAAAGAAGCCGTGCAAAAAGCAGATGTGGTCATGCTAACCATTGGTGGGAATGATCTGATGAAAGTAGTCAGGGAAAATTTTTCGAACCTAGAAATGAGGCATTTTGAAAAAGAAAAACTTCACTTTGAGAAAAACTTAAGGTCAATTGTAGAGGTTATTAGACAGGAAAATAAAGAAAGTATTATTATATTAATTGGATTATACAACCCATTTATGAAGTGGTTCTCAAATGTTGAAGAATTAAATCTGGTGATGGAAGATTGGAACCAAACAAGCCAGTCTGTTTTAGCGGAGCATCCACACACGTATTTTGTTGATATAGCTGACATTTTTAAAGGTTCGGAGGAAAATCTCCTTTATACTGATTATTTCCACCCTAATGACAGAGGTTATGAGTTAATGGCTGGAGAGGTTTACTCCATTATAAAAAGTAAGGTTATGAGTACACTTTCGGAGAGAAAATACGCAGCCCAAAAAGTAGGTAACTAGTATGAAGATGTATTGGAAAAGACTCTTTTTTATATTGTTAGGTATTAATATAGCCGTGTTAGCTGTTTTAGCGTTTTTATTATATGTCCCGGCTGACGAGGATTTAGACTTACAAGATTATGATGATGAGCAATTAGTAAAATTCAATATTCAATCGAATAAAAAGGATTTAAATAAGCTAATTAATCACTATATAGAAACGGAAGGTCCGAAAAGTCCTTTTAAATATAACGTTTTGTTAACAGATGAAGTTGAATTGTATGGGACGATTAAAGTTTTTACGCAAGATATTGAAATGAAACTAACTTTTGAGCCAGAAGCTTTACCGAATGGAGATTTACTTTTGAAACAAAAATCAATTTCAATCGGTCAACTTCAATTGCCCGTTTCCTATGTATTAAAATTTATTAGAGACAAATATGATTTTCCTCGTTGGGTTATAATCCAGCCTAATGATGAGATGATTTATGTATCCCTTCAGAAAATGAAATTAAAAAGTGATATAAAAGTGAAGGTAGATGAGTTTAACTTAAAAAGTGATTTAATCAAGTTTACACTTATGGTACCAACACAAAGATAAAAGGTGGCTATGCTCAAATAGCCACCTTTTTTGCCTTAATCTTTTATAATAATAGCCTCTAGACCTGGTTCTCCGGAAACTAAACCAACAGCAAGCACAGTATAGACCTCATTTGGTGACAGTTGAACCCCTGGAAGAGGTAGTGCTACATTCTTTGTTCCTGCCACTCTAGCTTCTAAATCAACTGTCATAGGAGACAATGGCAAATAATTAGTTGCCTGACGGAAGGACACATTTGGGAAAATAACATCTCCTTTCGTTACAGCTATATCTACTGCTGGTGCATCAGGCGATAGATGAATGAAGCGGACTTTCGTTTCCCCCATTGGAACTCTTGGTTGGTCTTCGAATGTTAGTAATCTTAAGTTGTTGGCTGGCCCTGCAGCTACTAGTGTGTAGTTTTTTCCTGATTCAACATTCACTTTTCTACTAATGACGGTTGAAACCATCTCTCCTGCAGGATAAATGTCAATTTGGTATCTACCCTCTGGTAACGACATATAGTTGCTTACTTGTTTATAAGGAACATCTCTTAAAATTCGATTCCCATTAACATATACATCCACATTCGGTGCATCAGGTGACGCATGAATGACTCTTACTCTACTAGGTTGAGGTTGGTTCATTTGTTGCATCATGCCATTTCGCATGCTTTGTACACCTTTATTCAAATATTTCAAATGCTTTTGATAATAGTTTACGTGCATGACCGGATCCATATATTTATAATATTTTGATAACAAATCATACATCATGGCTTTTTGAAAATAATCATGATGATTTCTCTTTTCAGACATACCTCTCACTCCGATCTTAATAAGTTCACGTCAATAAGATATGCGGAGGGAACTAGGTTGGTGCACAGGACGGATATTGAAAAAGGAATATAATATTTTTTACACCTTTAATTAACATTTCTGTTTACAATTACGTTTTTATCAAATATAATGAAATTAATTCGTTAAGCATCTTCGTTTTTTTAGGAGATAGCTAATTTTTGAAAGGTGGGTGAAGTAAAATGACAAACTTATTAATTGTAACTAAAAATGTCGATATGTTTAACTTCACAGCCCATCTAATGTTCAGGTAACGTAACTAATGAGGTAACCTTTGTTTCCTTTTAACGTAAACCATGGGCTGTGATTGCCTATGGTTTTTTTGTTGACTTCTTTTGTTGGAATGACAACAGGAGAAGATATTCTTATAACAATTTGGAGGAACAAAGATGAATGTTATGTCATTGGGATTTAATGAATATGTAAAAAATGAGTTTGAAAAATTTGAGAGTCAAGATGTATTAGTAGGAAGAGTGGCTCTTGAGCATAAACGTTTATATAGAGTGTGGACCGATGAAGGGGAACTATTATGTGAAGTTTCAGGAAAATTCTCTTATGAGGCTTCTTCAAGGGAAGATTACCCTGCAGTTGGAGACTGGGTTGTCATTAAAGCGCGTGTATATGAACAAAAAGGTACCATTTTAGCCGTACTACCTCGTAAAAGTAAATTTTCAAGAAAAGTCGCTGGACAAACAACAGATGAACAAATTGTAGCAACGAATGTAGATACCGTCTTCCTAGTTAACTCTCTAAATGATGACTTGAATCTACGAAGACTGGAAAGATATCTCCTTCTTACATGGGAAAGTGGAGCAAACCCAGTCATTGTATTAACCAAGGCTGATTTATCTAATGATGTTGCAGAGAAAATGGCCGAAGTTGAATCTGTAGCATTAGGGGTGCCTGTAATCTCAGTTAGTGTTGTGAACGGAATTGGGCTTGAACAACTACAAACTTTCTTAAAACCAGGAGAAACAATAGCGCTTCTAGGTTCTTCTGGGGTAGGAAAGTCAACGTTAACTAACTACTTTGTAGGAGAAGAAAAGCAAAAGGTTCAAGGTATTCGTGAAGATGATGATAAAGGTCGCCATACCACAACACATCGAGAATTAATTCTCACTCCATCTGGTGCTATCCTTATTGATACTCCGGGTATGAGAGAGATTCAATTATGGGAAAGCGAATCCGGACTAGCTGAGAGCTTTTCAGACATTGAGATTCTTGCAGAAGATTGTAGATTTAGAGATTGTAAACATGATGATGAACCTGGTTGTGCAGTCAGAACGGCAATTGAGGAAGGTCAGTTTGACCAAGATAGGCTAATTAGCTATAAAAAGTTATTAAAGGAGCTTGCCTTTTTAGATCGAAAAATGGACAAACGAGCGCAAGCAGAAGAAAAGAAAAAGTGGAAAAATATCACGAAGCATGTTAAACATAGGAAATAATAGAAAACCTCTTCATATGAAGAGGTTTTCTGTTGGTAAAGAACCTCTAAGTTTGCATATCCCGTTCATTTTCTTTAATCTATTACTAAGTGTTAAAGACATTACATATTTGGAACTGAGGTGGTTTCATGGAAAATAAAAATGTTGAACTTGCTACATTTGCTGGAGGCTGTTTTTGGTGTATGGTGAAGCCGTTTGATACTCAGCCAGGCATTATGAAGGTCGTATCAGGGTATACGGGTGGACACGTTGTAAACCCTACTTATAAAGAGGTGTGTTCAGAAACAACTGGGCATTATGAAGCGGTACAAATAATTTTTGACCCAACTATTTTTTCTTATAAAAAACTACTTGAAACCTTTTGGCAACAAATTGACCCAACCGATCCAGGCGGACAATTTTATGATCGAGGTCAATCTTATCAAACGGTGATTTTCTATCATAATGAGGAACAACGAGTATTGGCAGAAGGATCAAAAAAAGAGCTTCAAGAAAGTGGACGATTTGCTAAACCGATTGTAACGCAAATCCTCCCTGCCAAAGAATTTTATGCAGCAGAAGACTATCATCAAGATTTTTATCAAAAAGATCCGCTAAGATATAACTCCTATCGTAGAGGCTCTGGCAGAGATACATTCATTGAACAGCACTGGGGTGAAAAATCATGAGTCAAAAAGATAAAAAAGAAGTTATCGAAAAATTAACTCCTATACAATATGAGGTAACTCAAAATAATGGGACAGAACCACCATTCCGAAACGAATATTGGGATGAGTTTAATGAAGGAATCTATGTAGACATAGTTTCAGGAAAGCCTTTGTTCAGTTCTAAGGATAAATTCGATGCTGGGTGTGGCTGGCCAAGTTTTTCAAAACCATTAACAGACGAAGAGATGGTTGAAAAGAAGGATTTCAGCCACTTTATGATTCGCACAGAAGTGAGAAGTAAAACAGCAGACTCCCATTTAGGTCATGTTTTTGATGACGGACCTGGTCCTGACGGTTTGCGCTATTGTATTAACTCTGCTGCGCTAAAATTTATCCCAAAAGAGAAACTACAAGAAGAAGGTTATGGTGAATATTTAAAGATTTTTATTGAAGAAGATAAGTAAGAAGAGAAAGCCACAGTGAACAATTTGTGGCTTTTTTTATTAATGGAAAAAGTTCACATCTAACTTTTTAAATAAATTGGGCGAATGCACATGCGGGTCAAGTACCTACTACATACCTTGTAAATGTAAGATTTATTAGTTTTTGAAATTCAAGGAGGTATACTCAATGTACGGACATAGTGGATATGGATGTGACCCTTGTTACCCAGGATATGCATACCCTCAAGCAGCTGCTCCAGTAGTTGCAGGAGTAGGATACGGTGGAGGATACGGCGGTGGCTTTGCTTTAATCGTAGTACTATTCATCTTACTAATCATTATTGGTGCAAGTTTCTATGGTGGAGGAAAACACTGCTAAAAGAAGAAATAGTGTTTATAGAAGCAGAGGCTGAATAATCAGTCTCTTTTTCTTGTGTTTAGATTAGTAAATTAATTAAATTGTTCTAATATTACATAAAATACTCTATTTACGAACATTAATTTATGCATTTATAAATAAAGTTCGTAAAAATTGGTTGACTCAGTTCTTTTTGTTTGATATATTATCCAAGGGTTAAGAAATTAACGAAATATAAATAAAATGATGCAGCGTTGGGGGAATAAAACCATGAAAACGAACTATGATGTAATCGTTGTCGGTGCGGGTCCTGCCGGAATATTTACTTGTTATGAATTGAATCTTAAAATGCCTGAAGCAAAGATTTTATTAATTGATAAAGGCCATGATATATATAAAAGAAATTGTCCAATCTTACAGAAGAAAATTGAAAAGTGTCCACCAGCAGCTGGAAGAAAGGATTTTGCTGGCTGTTTACCTGCTTGTTCTATTACGAATGGTTTTGGTGGTGCAGGTGCTTATTCAGATGGTAAATTCAACATTACAAGCGAATTTGGAGGCTGGATGACCGATTACTTACCAGATTCGCAAGTGATTGATTTGATTAAGTATGTTGATGAAATTAACTTACAGCATGGAGCAACGGAAAGCATTACTGATCCGCTGACTGATAAAGTAAGAGAAATTGAGCGAAGAGGTTATGCAGCGGGACTAAAGCTGTTACGTGCACAAGTAAGACATTTAGGGACAGAACAAAATCTAGAAATTTTAATGAGTATTTTTGAATACCTTAAAGACAAAATTGATATGGTATTTAAAACAGAAGTGGAAGATCTAATTACAGAGAAAACTCCTGATGGTCATGTTGTTAGAGGGATTAAACTAAAATCTGGTGATTCAATTACGGCAGACAAAGTTGTCATTGCACCTGGTCGTGATGGTTCAGTATGGTTGGCAAAATTGTTAAAGTCTCGTCGATTGAAGATGATTAATAATCAAGTAGATATTGGTGTACGCGTTGAAACATCTAATATTGTAATGGAAGAAATCAATGAACATTTATACGAAGGTAAGTTTGTTTTTAACACTTCAGTTGGAACAAGAGTACGTACATTCTGTAGTAATCCTTCGGGGCATGTGGTTGTTGAAAATCACTCTGGTATTATGCTGGCAAATGGTCATGCCTATAAGGATCCAAAACTAGGAAGCCCAAATACGAACTTTGCCTTACTTGTATCACATACATTTTCTGATCCATTTGATAAGCCAAATGAATATGCTCATGAGGTTTCACGTCTAGCGAATAGTCTTTCAAATGGTGGAATCATTGTTCAAAGTTACGGTGATATATTAAAAGGAAGAAGATCAACAGAGAAGAGAATTAAAGAAGGATTTTTAGAACCTACTTTAAAGGAAGCTGTACCTGGTGATCTAGGATTAGTTCTTCCATATAATACAATGAAGAGTTTAATTGAAATGACAGAGGCCTTAAACCACGTTTCTCCTGGTTTAGCTTCAGAACATACACTTTTCTATGGAGTAGAAGCTAAGTTCTATTCTGCTCGACCAAAAATTAATGACCGCTTCGAAACGGAAATCAGTGGGTTATATGTAGGTGGAGACGGAGCTGGAATCACACGTGGCCTTGCCCAAGCCGGGGCATGCGGAGTTTGGATCGCTCGTGATATCGTTGAGAAATCTACTCAACCATCTAAAAAAGAGCCGGTTGTAATCTAGTTTTAATAATATATTAGAGAGGGCTTTTCCTGTAGGAATAGTCCTCTTTTGCTCTTTTTTTGAAAAATTCTTACTATAATACCAACATTTTTACTACTGAGTGGATTGTAGCGGAAGGCACTTGACTCCAGCGGGAAATAGAGGAAAGGTCGAGACCCCACAGACGGCGAGTTATCATGAACGAAACTAGCTCCTTACTCGTAAATTCGTAGGTTAATTTGGTAAGAATGTTTATTGATAAAACAAACCAAATCAGAGCTACATTACGGAAGGAGCTAGTTATTATGAAGGATA
>NZ_JAXOFX010000010.1:0-140428 GCF_034427655.1 Robertmurraya mangrovi | reverse complement strand
TTTACAAAAAAAGGGAACAAATATCAATCTTATTTGTAGATTGTCTTTTTTGCTCCCACAGCAAAATATAGATGTAAAATTTTTACTTAAATTCAAATTGATTTACAACTTTGCAAAGCCAGTGGGTGAGACCCCACAGGAGCTTGCGACGAGGGAGGCTCACCGCCCGCCCCGCGGAAAGCGAAGCGCCTGGAACGGAAATCAACAGACCTTTTTAAGAAGCTAAAACAAAAAATCTGGGGCTGTTCAAAGAGTCATATAACTGACTATTTGGACAGCCCCTTTTAAACTGACAAGCATATACATAAAAGAACAGCTATTATATTATGAGTAGTCTACTATCCTAAATAAACATTTTTTTAAAAGATTGAAGGACATCTAGTTGCTCCTTTAGTGTACTTTTAGGTACGACATCTAGATTATTTTCTTTTATATATTGGCTATAACGATTTTGAATAATGGTTTGTTGCAAAGCCATATGAATGTGAATGTCTTTAACATTAGAAGCCTTCATCATTAATGCAGATTCAAAGTTTGTTTGCGCCATCGTTTTCGCTGTATTGCGCAATTCCAAAGCTATATTTCCTTCAGTCATCATTGACTTAGTAAGTGTACAAGGAATTTCTAGGGGTTCAAGATAATTTAAAGCAGCTGTAGTAACCTGTTCATTAATTTCAGGATTCATTAAAGACAACATTACTTTGACATGATTACTCATGACTAAATATTGCTCGTATATCACCTGTCTAAGTGTTGGGTTATCGACTGCACAGAAAAATGTTTCTAGTTTGTTTAGAACCCCTTTGTGAACATTTAAATGCTCTGACATAAGACTTAAATCAATCTGTTTTAAAATCATCAGTTCACTCCTCCTCCTTTTATACTTATTAACCAATTTTGTCATTCATGAATTCTTAAAATAGGATTAACAAAATATGTTAATCTTTTTTTGTTCTAATTTTCATAAATGATAGGTTTTTTAAATTTCCTTCGTATTAAAGAGTAGGAGGTAAACAAAACAAAAGGAGGTGCCTACATGAGGATAACGGAAGAAAATGTTATACAACAAATAAAAGTGAAGAATGAAAAAGCTTTAACTTTTATTATTCAACAATATGGTGGTCTCATTCACTCGGTTATTCATCATCATTTAAATCAAAGTCGTGAAGATCAGGAAGAATGTTTAGATGATGTATTACTGTCCATTTGGAGCCATATTGATTCGTATAACTCTAGTAAAAATACGTTTAAAAATTGGGTAGCGGCAGTCACAAAATATAAAGCCATTGATTATCAGCGAAAGCATTTAAAGCAGTTAGAGAAACAATTTACAGTATCAGAAGTTGAGGATTCCATGATAAGCCGGAAAGAAGATGCTTTAAAAAGAGATGTTCACTCGCTCCTTGAACAACTCAGTACGGATGATAGGCAATTATTTGAAAGGTACTATTTGCAAAGCCAATCTTCTTCAGAAATTGCAAAAGACCTGAACGTAAAAGAATCATGGATCTACAACAGGTTATCAAGAGGACGGAAGAAATTAAGGCATTTCCTTACACAAAATAATGAGGGTTAAGGAGTGATTAGTTTGAGTTTCTATGAAAAGTTAAATGATGTGAAGGTCGATGTACATTCCTATAAAGAGATAGAACTAACGGAAGTAGAAAAAAAGCAATGGGAGAAGCGTGTGAAGAATAAGCTGAAAAAGAAAAATACCTTCTCGAAACAAAGATTAATAGGTTTTAGTGCAGCAGCAGTGTTGGCGTACGGAATCATGACTGGTACGGGGATGGTATCTTTGGCAAGTGTCCCTTTTATTGGTGGCCTAATCGAGAATTATGTAAGTGAAACGGAAGAACTGGACTATACACCATATAAAACGGCTATCGGAGAAACAGCGGAAAATAAACTTGGGAAGATTACCTTAAACGAAGTGATGATTGATGGAGGAAGATTGCTGATTAGTTCAACTTTTGAACCGAAATCTGATTTAGATACAAAAGAGTTTCGACCACTACCGAAAGTTTTGGTGGATGGTGAGAACTTAACTTCAACAACAGGTGGGGAAGTAATAAAAATTAATGAATCGAAGTTTACTTTTTATAATGATATAGAGTTAAAGAACCTTTCACTTGGAGAAGAAGTCACATTTAATATCCAGTACGATAACTTAGATTTTGAATGGAAAGTTGAAAATCCATGGACTTTTGAAATTAAAGTGTCTAGTGAAACATTAGCTTCTACGGCTAAAACGATTAATCTTGACCAGGAAGTAAGTTTGGAAAATGGTCAAACAGCTAAATTAGAAAAGCTAGTCATAACACCAGTTTCAAGTGTACTTTATTATCATATGAATAAACTAACGGATTATCATATTGAGTTTCTCATTAAAGATCAAGATGGTAAACAGATTCCCTTCCATAGCATTTCAGTAGGTGAAGAAGGAGCACAAATTCGATTCAAAGGTTCTGATTCTTTTAATGGCCCATTAACGTTCGTCCCCTATTTAACAGCAACCAAGAAAGGGAAGGGATCCATTGATTTTTATAAAGAGCTGCCAGAGCAATCTATTCAAATAGACTACTAGGGAAAAGGCTTTACTTCTTCGGGAGTAAGGCCTAGTATTTTTTTGTTGTTATTTAATGTAAAGTGAACATATAATTTTACTAAAAGAATGTTTGAGAAAAATTTGTGTTAGGGAATCATTCCCCAAAAAGTTGAATTGTTTTAATAGTGAAAGCCTGACGATTAAGACTGAAAGGTCTTTTAGAATTAGTACTTGTAAATGATTGACAAAATTCTAATATAAGGTGGAGATCATAATCAAAAAATTAATATGTATTTTTGCCATTTTACTCTTCACAACTGCTTCATCCGTGCATGCACTAAGTTGGGCGTATCCTTTTGTTGTATGGAAAGGGAATGTTTATGAAGTATTAGAAGATAAAATACCCAAAAGTAAAGTTGGTAAAAGTATAGGTAAAGTTAAAACAAAAGCTAATGAAAGAACGGGTAACTATTTTGGGGATGCTTCAAACTACTACTCTAAAGGGACTAAATATTATGAAATCGAAGGAACTTCTACTGATCAATCCATCGCTGTTGAGGTAGAAGTGGGCGTGTGGCAAAAAGCGGAGTTCAGGCACGAAGCTCAATTCCATGTGATGAACCTATTTATCTTGTTCCAGCCTTATTTACTTGTTCTAGGATTAGTTATTGTAGGATTTTTAACGCAAAAGCTAAAACCATTAGGAAAAAGGTGAAAAGTCCATACCTCCCGTATGGACTTTGGCTATTCTATAAACTTTATATAATTAGACTCTGTTAATTGTTTTTTATCAAGAGACAAACGATAACTTTCATTGTTGGACACATTTGTTGCATCTACAATTAATTTATTCAACGATGGAGCATGATTCTTACTCCATTCATAAATGCTCTGCCCAAAGTCAGCTAACTTTTCCTTACTAAGATTATTTCCGGATACCGTAACCCAGATGGTTTCTGACTTGTTCATTTCTTTTGCGAAGGAAACAGTCCCATTAACCTCAATCGTTTCAATCGTTGTATGTGTAGCTAAATAGTCCGCTACTTTCTCATTCAAAGCATCTGTTTGCATCGTATCTTCTATTAATGTTAAATTCTTTGGAACTAATAATTCATTTACTTTTATACCTTTAGAATCCTCTACATCAAAATAGTAATTCCCGTAGGTCACGGCATATGTACCTTTACCAATTTGAAAATCATCGTTAGGATATGCTAGATTAATATATTCAATAACTAGATTTTTTGCTCTTGGCATAGCGATTGGATTCCCATTTAAGGTTCGAATGGTCGAATAACCATAATATAAACCTATGAGTAAAATACATATGGATAGAATAATTAAACTAGATTTTTTCAAAATAATCCTACTTTCTAAATTTTTTTACGGCACTGCTCATTTAAAAAGGTATATATTTCTAAAAAAGAAACCTTCTTGAAACTAATTCGTATAGTTAATTAGGTCATATCATAGACACTTAATGATATACCAAAAATTTACATTTTGACAATAGGAAGGATAGAAAATTATGTTAAAATTTATATTTTATTTAGTGGTTTTCTTTATCATCGGATTCTTCTATGGACGTATAACAGAGGGGACCATTTTTGACAATGTGATTGCTTTATTAATTTCTATGTTTACTTTAATTTTTCTAATTGAATGGATTACTAGTTTAATAAAGAAGAAGAGTCCCCTTAAGAAAGAGGCAGAGTCTGAAGTCGAAACGTGGGACGATTTAATGTTAGATGTTCAAAAAGAGTTTGAAAAAACTTGGGATGTGAAATATAACAACAACCTTATACAAATCGTAAATAAATATAATCAAGAAGAATTATATATTAACGGACAACTAGTTGATCAAAAGAATAGATCGGGATGGTATACATGGTTAAAGCCATATCAAACGCTGACAGGAGTAATAGAGGAAAATGGTCGAAAAGCTCATGTTAAGGTCAAACTTGGTGGAACCATGAGTATAGATTGTAAGGTATATGTGGATGGAAAGATGTTTTTTCATGATAAAGTAAAATATAAATTTGATGTAAGCGGTGTAAAAAAGAAGGATTAACCTCATAAGAAGGCTTTACTTTATAGGGTAAAGCCTTTTATTTATAAACAAGCAAAACTGTACCAATAGAAATTAAAACACCGCCAATAATCATATTTTTAGTCGCCTTTTCTTTTAGAATGATAAAGCTTAATAACATAGTAATGACCACGCTAAATTTATCAATAGGTGTTACGACACTTACTTTTCCAATTGCAATAGCCGCAAAATAACATAACCACGAAAGTCCAGTTGCCGCACCTGACAATACTAGAAATAAATAAGATCGCTTTGAAATTTTCTGAAGATCCTTTAACGTCCCTTGAAAGAAAACAATTCCCCAAGCAAAAATAATGATAACAACTGTTCGTATAAATGTTGCGACATTTGAATCAACATCTTCAATTCCTATTTTGGCCAGAATATTAGTTAATGCTGCAAAAATAGCGGCTAAAATAGCAAGAAAAATATAGGACTGTGTCTTTTTGACTGGCTTATCTTTCTTTTTATCTCTTCCAATTAACACGAGGGTTCCTACCGATATAATTAGGCCCCCCGTAATAACTAACGGGGTGGCAGGTTCTTGTAATATGATAAATGAAAGAATAATGGTTAACACAACACTCGCTTTATCAATAGGAACGACCTTTGAAACATCACCTATTTGGATGGCTTTAAAGAAACATAACCACGATAAACCAGTGGTTAACCCAGACAAGATTAGAAAAATAAAAGCATATGTAGATACTTGAGATATTTCGCCCGTTCGACCTGTAATCATCACCATTAGAAATGCCATGATTAAGACAACGACTGTTCGAACAGCGGTGGCTAAGTTAGAATCAATATCCTTGATTCCGATTTTAGCTAATATAGCTGTGAAAGATGCGAACAGAGCTGCTAACAAGGCTAGAATAATACTCATGGAATCATCTCTTTATATGTAATATTAGAACCTGAATATATATATTATGTGATTAATTCCAATTTTAGTCACGAACTCAGCGAAGAATGCTGTTACATTTTTGTTATTCATATATAGAAGTAAGTTCTGTTTGACAAGTTAACAATCTAATAATATTAGAAAATGATTAATGAAAATGTTATTTTATGGTATGATGGGATGAACTCTAATACTACCAACTGGGGTTTTAAGCAATTGTATTTAGAGAATTTCCAGAATAGTAGTTTAATTGAAGGTGTTAAATAAATGAAATTCGTATTAATTTTTGGACCACAGGCAGTTGGAAAAATGACTGTCGGCCATGAGCTTAGAAAAATTACAGATTTAAAACTTTTTCATAATCATATGACGATAGAGTTAGTTCATCCACTGTTTGATTACGGTACAAAAGAAGGGAAAAGGCTAGTAAGCTTATTCCGTCAAGAAATTTTTAGAGAGATGGCCAAAAGTGATCAATATGGAATCATTTTCACTTATTTATGGGCATTTGATCTTAAGAGTGACTGGGACTATATAGAATCAGTCTGTGAAATCTTTGAATCAAAAGGTGGTACGGTTTATTTCGTGGAATTAGAGGCCGGTCTAGATGAAAGATTAGAACGGAATAAGACACCATACAGATTAGAACAAAAGCCAACGAAAAGAAACATCGAACGGTCCGAACGAGATTTAAAAACAACGATGGAGAAATATAGGCTAAACACACTTGAAGGAGAAATCAAGAGAGAAAATTATATGCGCATTAATAACACGAATTTAAATGCTGCCGTAGTAGCAAAAATGATTAAAGAAAAGTTTCTACTATAATAATAGATTTAAAAAAAGGGGTAAAAACGGTTGGTACTATTTATTATTATTGCTGTCTTTGCATTTCCATTTTTAATTTGGTTGTTCGCTAATTACACTAAGTACTCAGAAGGAAATGAGCATCCAAAAAGAAAAATCATAGCAATAGGTTTTTTATCTTTTCTTTCATTATTTGGATTTATGGATAGCCTATTTTTAAAATTATCCGATCAGGTGGGACTAATTGTACTAGTGGCAATCATCTTCATTTTTTCGACTTATATGCTTTTTGTAATCAGAAAGGATAAAAAGGAAAATCCAACTATCTAGTATTGACAGAATCTTAAGAAATTTAGAAGGAGGGATCTACATGAACGATTCATGCTTTATTTGTAATAAACACAAAGGGCATCTTCAAACAGATGGGGTCGTGATTTATGAAAATGAGTATGTGTATGTAGGACATATCGATAATCAAGGCAAGCCCAGTTATTTAGGACATTTGATGATTGATTTAAAAAGACATGTGCCTACTTTAGCTGAAATGACTCCAGATGAAGCAAAGAGTTTTGGAGTGATGGTGTCACGTGTTAGTAAAGCGTTGAAAGAAACCGAGAGCGCTGAACATATTTATGCAGTTGTTGCTGGAAATGCGGTCCCACATCTACATATGCATTTAGTTGCTAGATATCCTCATACGCCGGAAGAATATTGGGGACCTTTTGCAGTCCAAGAGGCTCCAAATGCCAAAATGGGTAATCCTAATGACGTAACGGAACTATGTAAGAGGATAAAATCATACCTTGAGATGACACCGTATGAATAAAACTTACTCGAATGAGTACAGTTGGGTAGGTAGTCAAAAGGCTTATTTAGATGAGATAAATATTTTTACAGTAGAACATGTAGTTCTCGGTCGATTCGGAGGAAACTCGTCTGCTGGTCAAACCAAAAATGAAGATGGATGTATCATTTGGGTTGATAGAGAACGAAATTATGAGTTTGTTGTTTTGTTGGACGCGCATCAAACCGCTGAAAGCGCGGAGCTAGTGGTTGCCACTTTGGAGCAGCATAAAAAGGAGCTAACCGCATTATTGTCACTACAAGTTAGCGAGTCTCTGACACAATTAAACCAGTTTATTTTGTCTATTTTTCAAAATAAGGAGTTTAAAGAAAAGTGTAGGAACGTCCAAGGAGAGACCGCTTGCTTAATTGTGCTTAGAAAAGAACAGTTTTTATGGTGGTTTTCCATCGGTGACTGTCCCCTTTATTTACACCATTCAGAGCTTGCTTTTTTACAAGAATTCCAACTGAATCAGAGAAGTTTTTATCAATGGGTCGGTCGGGTGAATACGTTTGAGTTGCCAGTACCATGCTATTCAACCGGTACGAAAGAACTGAGACAAGGAACAAATCATATTTTCCTTACAACTGATGGTCTTGTTGAATGCCCTAATACAAATTTCACTAACCATAAGGAAATCTTTCACCCTTTTCAGAATCAATCAAACGAAGAGAGTGTCAGTTGGTTGTTAAACGAAATAAAAGTTAAAAACGTAAGAGATAGTACGACCGTGATCTCTTGGTTTGTAGAGAACGAGTTGGCAGCCAGTCAGCCTAGTGTTTGAGCGTTATCATCAAGTTAAGATTAAGGAGTATGCCATGTTAACATTATATATTACTAGACACGGGGAAACCGTATGGAATACAGAGAAAAGACTTCAAGGTTGGAGTGATTCAGAATTAACGGTGAATGGAGAGAATAATGCAAAATTCTTAGGCGACCGACTTAAAGACGTTCATTTTACTTCTATTTATACTAGTCCGAGTGCCAGAACCCTTCAAACAGCAAAACTAATCTCCACTGGAAGAGACATCCCTATTCATTTAAATAGTAACTTAAGAGAAATTCATATGGGTGAGTGGGAAGGGAATACACATGAAGAAATACAAAAATACTATCCAACTGAATATCAATTGTTTTGGAATGCTCCTCACCTTTATAAGCCTTTATCTGGGGAAGGTTTTGTTGAACTAAACAATCGAGTTTTAAAAGCTTTAGATGAAATAAAAAGTAATCATACATCTGGAAATATTTTAATCGTCACACATACTGTAGTCATTAAATGTTTATTAGCACATTTTAATCATAAGCCATTAGAAAGATTATGGGATCCACCATTTATACACGATACAAGCCTGAGTGTTGTTGAAGTGGAAGGTGAACAATATAGAGTAGTAATAGAAGGGGATTCTTCCCATAAAGTGGTGGAGTAGAGGTGGAATCAATCAATCGCCATTTTCTTTCATTTCTTTAGTGAACCTGCAAATAATTTTATAACTTTTCAAAGAAGATTCTATTAAAAATTGAAAGCATATATGAGATTTCTCGTATATGCTTTCAAATGAATAGGTCTAGCTTTTTCTACGGGGTGTCTCCCTCTTAAAAGGTGTGTGGTTGCTCCCATTTTCAGCAAGGTGAATCACTTGTGTTATGACTTAGTAGAAAATAATCCATTCCAGAAAAGATCTATAATTTGATTAGAGGTTTCGTTAATGGATGAAAAGATGGTTGTTTGGTCTTCGTTTCTATAATTACCTACCTTTAATAGGGCTAAATAACTGTGAGTGGCAAACTTTGTATTGACTTCAGGGATTTCTTCCTCTTCTATTGCTTTAATAAAGGCCTTCTCAAGTACTTCAAACATTTTGTTTTCAGACTCTTTCATTTGCTTTAATTGTTCATGTGTTAACACGTTTTTAGTTTCACGAAGAAAGCCGTCTAAATCAAGATCAAAAGTTGCTTTTAAGTGTGCAACCGCCACTTTATGTAGTCTGATTTTTAACGGTTCTTCTTCCGATAACATGGCTTCTATATATACACCAATTCGATTCATCATATGAACCATAGCTTCAGTAAATAACGCCGCTTTACTTTCAAAGTAATAATAGACCGTTGCCTTCGTTACATTACATTTTTTAGCTACATCGTCAATTGAAACATCCTGAAATCCATTGGTTAAAAACATATCGGTTGCTGCTTGGAGAATCATCACATCAGTTGGCATTTTTCTTGCGTTAGTAGGGGGTCTTCCTAATGAACGCTTCTGTTTTGCTTTCAAAGTATTTCTCTCCTTAATCATCATTCGCCTTTAGTATAGCATAAACACATTCAAAGTTGATAATTAACTGACCGGTATATATAATTTATAACAGGCAAGGAGATATTGTTATCATTAATCATTTTTCTCAATTATATTGGGCAAAGGAGAATTAGCATGAATCGTATATTTAATAAATTTGCAGAGCTTGTTGCGGGAAGGAAGAGCAGATGGGCTATATTAATTGCATGGATTTTTGTAGTAGCCTTGCTTTCGTCCATATGGCCACAGGTAAATAGCCAGGAAACGAACTCAAGTAGCTTGCTGCCTGACAAGGCAATGTCGGAAGAAGCGACTAAAATCTCTAATGAGCAATTTCCAGATGACACGGGAGTCCCTTTACTGCTTGTCTGGTACAGTAAGGATGGATTAAAAGAAGAAGACTTCCAGCATATCCAAAAATTATATAATCAATTAGAAGAAGAACCACTTGGACAACAGTCCATGGTTCCACCTTTTGGAAAAATGCCTCCTCAGGCTCTAATGCAATCAGCTTCTGAGAATGGCACGACTATAACCACACCTGTCTTCTTTCACTCAGATGCTGCCGTTGATCAATTACAAGAGTCTTTAGCTACTTTAAAAGATAAAATAAAAAACATAACGGAATTAGATCCATTTGCAAAAGAGCTTACAGAAGAGGGCTTGCATGTTCGATTTACAGGTCCGGTAGGAATACAGACAGATGCGACCGAATTATTTAGTCAAGCAGATGTTACCCTACTCATTGCAACGGTATTACTTGTTTTAGTGTTACTAATTGTATTATATCGTTCGTTCATATTAGCACTTGTTCCGTTAATTGGTGTAGGATTTGCCTACGGATTGATTAGTCCATTGTTAGGTTTTATGGCAAGTAAGGGTTGGATCGTAATCGATGCTCAAGCCGTTTCCATTATGACCGTACTCCTTTTTGGAGCTGGAACGGATTATTGTTTATTCCTTGTATCAAGATATCGAGATGAATTACAGCATGAAGAAAATAAATATAAAGCATTGCGATTGGCCATTTTCAATTCGGGTGGCGCCATTATGATGAGTGCCTTGACGACGGCACTAGGATTGTTCACCTTAGCGCTTGCTCAATACGCTTCCTATGAACGTTTCGCAGTACCTTTTAGTTTAGCCATTATCATTATGGGGATTGCCGTA
Organism: Robertmurraya mangrovi; assembly: GCF_034427655.1. Taxonomy (NCBI): domain Bacteria; kingdom Bacillati; phylum Bacillota; class Bacilli; order Caryophanales; family Bacillaceae; genus Robertmurraya; species Robertmurraya mangrovi. Next base: position 129,767 of record NZ_JAXOFX010000010.1, on the reverse strand, counting down.
TTAACACTGTTACCTGCTATCCTAGCGTTACTAGGTAGATTTGCCTTTTTCCCATTCATCCCTAGAACGGATAGCATGATTAAAGAACTGGAAGAAAAAAGAGGGAAGCCAGTACGTAAACCAAATAACCGTAGCCGTTTTAGTAGAATGGCAGGACGTCTTGTAACAGATAAGCCATGGATTATTATCATCGTTACAATGATATTCTTGGGTGGGCTAGCTGCCTTTTCACCAAAAATTGAATACACGTACGGTTTGTTTGAATCATTTCCTGAAGATATGCCGTCGCGAGAAGGGTTTTCCATTATTGCCAAGCAATATCCTGTTGGGGAAATCGCACCTGTTCAATTAATTGTAGATTCTGAAGGGGATCATCCGGAAATCATCGAAGAACTAGAGGAATTACCATATGTAGCCAGTGTTAGTGAACCGAAGACCGGACAAAGTAATCCAAATATAAAAGAATATAGTGTAGTTTTATCAATCGATCCATATTCTTCAGAGGCAATGGATAAAATCCCAGACATAAAGTCAAAAGTAGAAGATGTTCTAAGTCTTGCAGGAGTTGAAAAGCCTAGTAACCAAGTATGGTTAGGTGGGGAAACGGCAACGTTGTATGATACGGAAAATATAACGAAACAAGACCAAAATCTTATCATCCCTGTTGTTCTTATCATTATCGCAGTTCTACTTGTGATTTATTTACGCTCGATCCCTGCAATGCTTTACCTATTGGTCACAGTTGTACTGTCTTTCTTCTCTGCACTTGGTTTAGGATGGCTCATCATTCATTACGGCATGGGAGCAACGGCTATGCAAGGGTTAATCCCACTATATGCCTTTGTATTCTTAGTAGCCCTTGGGGGAGACTACAACATCTTCATGATCTCAAGCATTTGGAAGAATCGTAAGAGAATGCCATTGAAAAAAGCCATTGCTGAAGGAGTGGAAGAAACGAGTAGCGTTATCACTTCCGCGGGTCTCATTTTGGCAGGAACGTTTTTAGTATTAGCCGTACTTCCACTTCAAGTATTAGTCCAATTTGGAATTGTAACGGCAGTAGGTGTTTTGCTAGATACGTTTATTGTTAGACCACTTTTAGTTCCAGCCATTACGACTGTACTCGGGAAGTACTCTTTCTGGCCAGGGGAACTATGGAAAAAGAAAGACGGACAAAATCAAGAAGGGTAAGTTTTTAGGCTCTGTATACTCCAGATTTTTATAGCAGAAAAATAAAGCAAGGTAACAACTATCTATATGGTGGTTGCTATCTTGCTCTTTTTTTTACAGAAAATGAGCTGGTTAAGTCATTGCAAGAAGGATTAAAGCTATTTTAATAGAAGATAATAGTTATCCAACATGAGTAAAGACAATAAGAATAGTAGGAGTGGGTATATCATGCTTAAAGTAAAGCCACTTGAAGATCAAGACTATGAATTGATTCAAGCAGCAGAAAAAGTAATTGAGAAGAACTATAAGTACGGTAGACACCATATCGGTTCAGCCGTTCGAGCAAAATCTGGAACGATATATGCAGCCGTACATGTTGAAGCGAATGTAGGGAGAATTACGGTGTGTGGAGAGGCAATGGCCCTTGGGAAGTCAATCTCTGAGGGAGATCATGAATTTGAGACGATTGTGGCTGTTGCTCATCCACATCCACATGAAGACATCGAAAAATGTTGGGTTGTTGCTCCATGTGGAATGTGTCGTGAATTAATAAGTGACTACGGGAAGGATACAGACGTTATTATTTCCTATAATGGCAAACTAGTAAAGTGTAACGTAATGGAGTTACTACCTGAGAAATATACAAGTGATTTGGAATAAGAATTTTTTTAAAAAATTTTTACATTTGTATATAAAAGGAAGGAAAGATGAAATCCACCAAAAGAAAGGATACATATATGACTAATAAAATAACATTCATTCATTCTAATAAACTAGCGGCAGTTGACTATGCTTACGCTAGTCGAGTACCATCCGATACGGACATACTCTATATGGCAGGTTCATGTCCTCTTAATAAAGAAGGGGAAATATTATTTGAAGATAATTATAAGCAACAAGCAAAACTATGTGTAGATAATTTGAGGGTTGCATTGAATGAGTGTGGAGCTACATTAGAAAATGTTGTCTATACAAGAGTATTAGTGGCATCTCATGAACAATCGGACTTGGTTGAAGCTTGGAATGCCATAAGAGAGGAATTTGGAGATCATAATGTTCCAAGTACTTTATCGGGAGTAACAGTTTTAGGTTATAAGAATCAGTTGGTTGAAATTGAAGCGATAGCAGCGGTGGAAAAACAGAATTAGAATGGAAATCAACTACAAAATTACTAGAACAATTCAAAAATTACTGCAGAATATTAAATAGAGGTGTCCTCAAATTGGACAGCCTCTTTTTCTATTTTGTTGTATATTCAGAATGTTCATACTAAATGGTTGATTTTTACAAAATTTACAATTATATTAAATTTATATTATAAATATTTCATAGAGAGGTGAAATGGATGATTTTATTGCTCAACAAAATGCTGAGGAGTCTCTTACTTGTCATTTTAGCTTCTTTCGTCATAGTTTATTTAGTTTTTATTTCCACCGATGATATCCACTTTGTAAATAGAAAAGATTGGGGCGTAATGTTTCAAGCGGTTATTGATTATTACAGGGAATTATTTACTACGAAGTCATTAGGGGTTTCACAACGATTAGGACCTATTGACAAAGTTGTTCCTGAAATGTTTGCAAAAAGTTTAAAAATCATTATCCCTGCTTATTTTATCAGCGTAATTTTAGGGATTATTCTTGGATTAGTACATTTTTTAGTAAGAGAGAGAAAAATTCAAAGTAAAATACACAAAGCTGGCCATCTTTTGTTTGGTGCTATTCCTGATTTTTTTCTACTGATTGCTGTTCAATATGGGCTTATCTTACTTTTAAATGCACAGATCATTCAAGAACTAGATTTATTTGGTGATGAGACTCTAATGAATGTTTTATTCCCCACGATTATCATCAGTATTTCTCCTATCTTTTTCATTTCAAATATTACCTATCATTCATTATTAATTGAAAAAGATAAAGATTATGTAAGGACCGCCTTATCAAAAGGAACTGGGCACCTTGCTATTACACTGAAACATATGCTTTGGAATGCATGGCCAACTATTCTAAGTTACACGCAAACTCTCATGTTAATTATTATAAGCAGCTTGCCGATTATAGAAAGGCTATGTTTTTATAAAGGGGCTGGAAGTGAGTTAATAATTAGCATTAAGGCCGATGATACATATGTAGTTTTAGGGCTTCTTTTGCCGTTTCTCTTACTAGTATTAATTAGTATATGGATTACCGATTTTGTGAAATTAATCATTGTTCCCTCCAGTCTTGATAAAGAATTAACGGAAGATACCATTTCAAAAAACAAACAACTTAGAACAATTAAACTTATTTATCACTTTTTACTGACATTCCCTTATAGAAAAGCGGCAAAAAAAGTTATTCGCTTTACTAAGGAAAACCCATCATTTTCGATTGGGGTCATCATCTTGTCTGGGTTTGCCTTTATGGCTTTTTTCGGGCCACTTCTACCTTTTATTGAAGGCAAACCGGAAGCGGATCGACTTAGCTATGATGAAAACGGAAGATTACTTAAAGCGCCTCTTCCACCAGGAGAAAATTTTTGGTTTGGGACGGACCGGGAAGGGCGTGATTTGCTCAGTATTATGACACTTGGAGCTAGAGAGACCTTCACAGAACTAGTTATTATTGTAACTCTTCGCTTTATGATAAGCATTCCGTTTGGATATTTCGCCTCAGTTCATAAGGGAGCGAGGGGATTACTTGGTTTCACAAACAGCGTGCTGTCTTTTTTACCAACCATTATTTTAATCATCTTAATAGGAAACATGGATTCTGTAAAAGAGTCTTATAGCCGTTACGCATTCCTGTTGATGGTCATTTCTCTCTTGGATATAGGGAGGATTGGGGAAATTATGAGACAGGAGTTTAATAGAATCAATAAGACCGATTACTTTATAGCGGCTGTGTCAGTGGGCACAAGCTGGTTTCATATTATTACTAGATATTACATTCCAAACATTTATCAAAAGATCATCTTTATTTTTATAAGTGACATGGCTCGCATCATGGCCATCCTTGGTGGTCTTGGTATTGTTGGGGTATTCTTAGCGCAAGATATGATTTTCAACCAGAATACAGGTCAATATGAAGCGATTAATCTCACATTCACATGGCCATCCTTACTTGCTAACTCTTTGACAGATATGCGTACAGCACCATGGATCCTGTTCTTCCCAACTTTATTTATAGCCATCACCATTATCGGCCTAAATCTATTTGGTGCCGGACTGAAGGATTTTATTGATAAGCAGAAGAACAATAAAGAGAAGAAAGAGGATCAAAAGGCTGAGTTAAAAGCCGCCGCAGCAAAAAACTGGGTTACTAACGATTCGAAAGAAAAAGTTAGCGTTTAATCTTAACCAATCTGCTAACTTGAAAATCTATTATTTACAAAATGATTGTTAAATTATAACTCTTTTGTTAATATTAAATTAATAATAAAAGAAGGGAGTGAGTGTTTAAATGAAGAAAAATTTAATTTGCCATACCTTGAAGCTATCTTCTTTTCCACTCACTCATACGGACTAATTTTAAGATTTAAAGAGCGGATTTGGAGTCTTTATATAAAAAAGTGCTACAGGGTTATAAATACTCTGTAGCACTTTTTTATTTTTAAGGTAAATTAATTATTTTTCTTCCACTAAAATCGAACGATTAAATTGGAGGAAAGTTATGAATTTAGAAACAGTAGGTTGGAATTTATTTTTTGAGGAACATTTTTATCATTATAAGAATAAAGGTCTTTTACCAGGTCGTGTTTTAGGAAAAAATAAAGAGATTTACACCATTACGGACGGAGACAAAACCTTTTATGGGAAATTATCTGGAAAGTTCAGATATAAAATCAACTTGTCTAAAGATTTTCCAGCCGTCGGTGATTGGGTCGTATTCCAAACAAAAGAAAACAGTCCATTTGTATACATTCAAGCCGTTTTACCTAGAAAAAGTTATTTTTCACGGAAGCAACCGATCTCAGGGGGAAGAAAAATAAAAAATGGAGTAATCGTAGGTGGATCAACGGAGGAGCAAATCATTGCTTCTAATATCGATAAAGTGTTGATTATAGGTGGTTTAGATGGAGATTTTGATATACGCAGAATCGAGAGATATGTAACGCTTGCCTATAATAGTGGGGCCGTACCTATTATCATTTTAAACAAAGTAGATTTATGCGAGGAAGTAGATTTATATATTGAACAAGTAAGGTCTGTAGCATTGGGTATCCCCATATTAACTGTTAGTGCTGAAAAAAATATAAATATGAGCAGCTTACTAGGTCATATTCATTCTGCCGATACGATTGCTCTACTAGGCTCTTCTGGTGTTGGGAAATCGACCATTACCAATTTCCTTTTAGGGGAAGAAATACAACGAAAGCAAACGATCAGTAAGGCAACAGGAAAGGGAAAACACACGACTACTAGTGCTGAACTTCTGATTCATCCCCTAGGGTATATGATTATCGATACACCAGGTTTGAGAGAGGTGCAATTATGGGGGGAAGAAGATATACTTGAGGAAAGTTTTAAAGATGTAATAGCTTTCTTAGGAAAGTGTAAATATTCCAATTGCAATCACCAAACGGAGAGTGGATGTGCCATTAAAGAAGCTATTAAGGATGGCATGATTAGTGAAAAAAGATTTGAAAGTTATCAAAATCAATTTGACGAACTGTATAAGTTGAACAAAAAGAGAACACAACTCGATATCCAAATGAGTAAAAAGCAAAAACAAAGAAAGTTATTTAGGTTTTAGATAAACTGATATACCAGAAGAGGCTCTAGTGACAAAACTAGAGCCTCTTCTTTGATATTTGTTAGTAATTGAGAAAATATGCTTATTGCTGTGCCTCTACTAGTGTAACCGCTCTTTAAACAATAGAAATCATTACCATATAAATGATAGTTTTATCCTGTTAATATTTTAGTATAAATCTACAAGGTGGGATCAATCTGAAAATTTCATATAAGCATTCGTCCATTGTATACATACTATTATTCTTATTAACAGGTTCATTATTTTTTGTTCCTACACCATCTCTACAAGCTGCATCTAAAGTAATTAAGTTAGACTTTACTCCACATGATGTAGAACGTAACCCTGATAAACCAATCATTTATATGACTAGACTGGGTAATAACACGTTATACGCGGTAAATTATTTAACCGGTGACATCAAGACACTAACTTTGCCTTATCCTGCAGAAAAAATGGATTTAAGAGATGAGAGTCTTTATATTACACAATTAAAAATGAGTCATGATTATTATAGTTCTGGTCCTTTAAAGGGGGCCATTGCAGAGGTGAATATACATTCATTTTCTGTCACAGATATAATGGATATTGATACGGATCCGTATGATATAGCGGTAGACAATAATGGGTTTCTCTATGTTACTCCAGGTTCAGGTCAATGGGAGTACTTAAAAGTCTATTCTATGAAAGACAAAAAAGAAATTAGACACTCTCCCGGATATTCCATCTTTCAGGATCATAATATTCTATATAACAAGAATAACGGGAAATTATATTTGCATGGTCGTCACGCGTTAGAATTGTTTGAAATTGAAAATGGTGAGATAAAAAAGAGATACACTGCATATAGCGGGAATATATCAACAAAAGGATTCGGTGAAATCACTCCAGATGGAAAGAACTATTATAGTTTGGGTGGAAACGTGTTTAATTCTATTCCATCCAATTCAGGCGATTTTTTATACAACTTTACTTTCGGAAGAGAATATAACGATTTTGAATTTAGCGAGGTAGATCAGCTGACATTTGCCGCACATAAAATACGTGGTATTGATGTATATGAGTACGGGACTAATAAATTTTTATACCCATTGCGTAAAGACTTAAATGTTCAAAAATTACTCTATCAAAATGGAATATTAATAACCATAAATAAAGATAAGAACGGCAATAACTTTATTGAAACCATGAGTGCTGCTACTCAACCTAATAATGAGATTCCGAATGTTAACTGGACCACCGATCCCTCAGGGACATTAGAAAGTTTAGGGTTTAAACCAAATGATATTGCAATGGATCCCAATAAACCAGTTCTATATATGACTAGCTTAAACAGTAACACTATATACGCTGTAAATGTTAAAACGGGTGATATTAAGAGTTTGGGTCTTCCTGACCGAGCAGAACGATTAGAGTTACACCATAACAAACTTTATATAACTCAGCGTAGGGATGCAAGTGCTTTTTTAGAAAATAGTCCTATAGGTGCTATCGCCGAAGTAGATACAACCACTTTTAACATTAAAAAAATAATAGAAGTAGATACAGATCCTTTAGATATAGCCATTGATGAAAAAGGCTACGTGTATATCTCTCCTGGCCATAGTAATCGGACAAATGTGGTTTCGTATAACTTAGAAAATGGATATGAAGTACCGGTTTATAATGGTACGGGTTCATCATATATGGGTACAGGAAAAAATATTTTTTATGTACCTTCCCTTACAAAATTATATTCAATTAACACTGAGTCTTGGCCCATGTACGTTGAAGCATATGAGGTAGATTCTGGAATGATTGGACAAGACTACCCAGCTCCCTACAGAAGAGAAAGTTATTCACTAACACCCTATGTTAAAATTTCACCTGATGGATCTACATTACTTAATGGTAACGGTGTAGCATTGGAACTAACAAAGTATAAGTCGGGGGATATGTTATTTAAATATCGCTTAGGTAGGGGTTATAAAGATTTTGCTTTTAACATGCAGGACCAATTAACCTATGCTGTAAGAAAAGACATGGGAATTGATGTTTATCAGTACAATACAGATATTTACTTGTATACGATAAGAAAAGACTTAAGGGTACAAAATATTTTCTACCAAAATGGAAACTTAATCATAGTGGGTATGAACAATAGCAGTAACCACTATATGAAGACGTTTTCTGCACAAACTACAGGTATTCAAGATCCGCCTAAGTCTGGTGGTCCATTATCATTACTAAAAGGAGAAGCCTTGTCGACAAAAGGTAATCAAACTCTTCCACCTGTAAAGTCACTACCCATAGATACCACTTTTGCATATTATTTTAATCAACCAATAGAAATAGATCCTACTAAAATTGAATTAGTTGGACCAGGAGGAAAGATAGAGTTTAATAGTGAAGTAAAGAGTAATATTTTATATATCTATCCTAAAGTTTTATATCCTTCAATCGACTATACATTGACTATTAATTGGGACGCTATATCTGGTGGAGTTAGTCAAAATTTAAATTATAACCAGATAACGGTGTTCAAAACAGAAGACAAAATTCTAAAGGGATTTCAAACGATAGGTGGAAAGAAATATTACTTCGATACTAAAGGTGTTAAACAAACAGGCTGGCAAACGATAAGTGGGAAGAAGTACTATTTTGGTACAAAAGGAATCATGCATACAGGCTGGGAAACAATAAGTGGGAAGAGGTATCATTTTAGTACAAAAGGAATTATGCAAACAGGCTGGCAAACGATTAGCGGAAAAAAGTATTATTTTAGTACAAAAGGAATTATGCAAACAGGATGGGAAACAATAAGTGACAAGAAGTATTATTTTAGTACAAAAGGTACTATGCAAACAGGATGGCAAATGATAAGTGGGAAGAAGTACTATTTTAATACAAAAGGAATTATGCTTACAGGTTGGCAAATGATAAGTGGGAAGAAGTATTATTTTAATACAAAAGGAATCATGCTGACAGGCCGGCAAACGATAAGTGGGAAGAAGTACTATTTTAATACAAAAGGGTTTATGCAGAAAAGTTAGGTACCATTTTATATATGAGAGGTGTATCTGACCTCTCTGTTCGTGACAAAAGGTATTGAGTAAATTCTCAATACCTTTTTAGTATTTTCTGAAGTTTATTTCTAAGTAGCATTTGGAAAACTAATAGTCTTTAAATCCCCCTACATACGAACCAATTTGCATATTAGTAGAATTATTTTCCAATTCTGGTATATAATTAGATAGATTAGTAAAGTTTAGGAGGTATATTTTGAAAAATTTAAAGAAATTTGGAGTTCTTTCTCTGTCAACTGCTTTGTCTCTCAGTATTTTAGCCCCGGTAACGAGTGCTTCAACAATTGGAAATGAACACTCTAATCAAATACAAATTCGCCTAGCATCTACAGAATCTACTGTTTCAAAAAATGAATTAATTAAGAAGTTCAAGGAATTTTTTCCAAACCAATTTGATTTCTTAACCAGTAATGATTTTCATATGAACAGTGGCCATCGTTTTCCTGAAGATGACACCGTTCGTTATGAGTTATCTTTTCATAAAACGGTACAAGGGAAACAAATTTATGGAAGTGTTGGTTTCGTTGGTGAAAAATTAGAAATTGAAAACTTTTATTATGATCCTGTGAAAACGGCTTCCGCTTTATTTCCTGCAAAAATAAAACAGGATGAAGCAAAGAAGATTGCCAGTGAATTTATTAAGAGGTTTCCTGGTGGCAAAGAGTATGAAATAGAGGATTACTCTTTTCAGCATTATAGGAACCAAACGTTAACCGAGCCTGTCCGTTACTCATTTTCTTTTGTTCAAACAAAGGACAAGGTGCTAATCCCAGATCAAAGAATAGAGGTTGCGGTACTCGGAAGTGGAGAGATTGTTAACTTCTACAGAAGCGCAAAGGACACAAAATCATTCACCTTTGATGATAAAGGAAAAATGAAGACTGAAAAAGAACTGCTAGAACAAGTAAAAAAGAGTCTAAGTGTTAATCTGCAATATCAACTAGATTATGATTATTCTTCTGGTGACCGTAAAGTCAAGCTTGTATATAAACCAACGGAACAATTTACAGGGGTAAATGCGATTACGGGTGAGTGGAGAACAGCGAATGGTTTCACAAAAGAGCTGCCTCCAAAAAAGAAAATTGACTTATTAGCAACAAGCCCACTTCCGGCAAAACATTCCGATTTTAATGTAGACAAGGCAAAGGCGTTAGCTGAACAATTACTTGCCGTCAACTCGGATAAAATTAAATTAAGAATTGAATCGGTAGAAGAACGTGAAAACCATTTAGGTAAGAAAGTAATCAGTATTCAATATATGTATGAATATCAAAACGGTGGACATGGCACAACTTTGGAATTCGATAGCCAGACGGGTGAGATTATTCAATATCATGACATTCGTAGTGAAGTGTTATCACAATATGGTGAGAAAACGAATCAAAGTGGAAATGTAACCCGTGAGCAAGCTTTAAATAAAGCAGTAAAATATATGAAGGAATATGCTCCTTCCTATTTACATCACTATTCAAAGCCAATAGATGATTACGTATTCGAGGATCGTGGAAACTATCATTTCTCGTTCCCAAGAGTGGTAAATGGAATTTCTGTAGCAGGTGATCAAATCAGTGTAGTTGTTTCTGCTGAAGGTTCATTAATTAGCCTGAATGTGGGGTACCAAGAGGTAGAATCTTGGCCATCAATTAAGGATACGATCACCGAGGATAAAGCTAAAGCACAATTTTTAGAAGCACTTAGTTTAAAACTACATTATGTCTTACCAGCCAATAGTAAGCAAAAACATTACCATTTAGTCTATTCTCCTGAGTTTAAAAATAAGCCATACAATATGTTAGAGGCCCATATTGGTGATTGGACAAATTTAAACGATCTAGACAATTCTCCAAGGATTACCCATCCGTCAGCGGAAGAAGAATTAAATTATTTATTGGATGCGAAAATTTTAAAAGTTAAGGATGTTAACAAATTTAATGCTAATGCTTCCGTTACTAAGGGGGAGGCACTAGAGATTATGGTGAAATCTCTAACCTACTTCTATGAGGGATATCCACCTGGTAGAGAAGAAACAAAACAAACTTTTAGTAATATTGATCCTAAGCATCCACTATATCAAGTCATTGAACGTGCTGTTTCACTTGGTATCCTTGATACGACTACTAAGACGTTTGATTTTGACAAGAAGATTACTAGGGAAGAGTTAGCAGCTTGGTATGTACGTGCAATGGGACTAGAGGAAGCAGCTAAACACAGTAATATTTATAAGCTTACTTTTGAAGATTCTAAAAAGGTTAGCAAAAAGTACTACGGTCATGTAGCTTTAGCCACATCGGTTGGACTATTAAAAACAGATAAAAATAAATTTAATCCTGATAAAAATGTTTCGTATGCACATTTAGCTGATTCTATTTTTCGATTGGCACATAAAGTTTACGAAAATGGGAATAGGATGAATTATTAAATAGGAACTCGTAAAAGGGAGCTAATCATCTTAGCTCCCTTTTGTTGTATGAGTGTGGCTGATGTTACATTTAATTTATAGATACACTTAGTGTTTAGAAGAGACGTATTGTTTTAATAATACTAATAAGAAACCTAATATATTACAAAATAAAAATAACGATTTTATTGTATAATAGCTCATGTTATAATGTTAAACTTAGGAGGATTATGACAATTGGTCATAATGTAACGGATGCCTAAATAGCCTCCGCCTAGCTTTTAAAAATTGGGGGTATATTAGTATGAACAAAAGATGGACAATCGTTAAAATTAAAGATTTTGTTGAAAACAATTCAGAAAGCAAGCTGCTTACAACGGAGTACCACGGCTTTTCACAAAAATTACTATTTAAATGTTCATGTGGGAGCGAGTTTGAAAAAACATTTACGAAATTTAAAAATAATCATCAACGTAAATGTGATGCATGCCAACCGCCAAAAACATCACGCTAATCTAAGTTCATATGATTAAAAAATCAACCTCTCTCTATCAAGGTTGATTTTTTGTCTTTTATGAAAGCTCCAAAATAAATACATGTTGCAATTATTCCCTAATATTGGTAGAATTGGAACATATGTTCTTTGTAGGGGGATGAAAATATGGAACTATTATTTTACGAAGATGGGTTTGAAAGTCTAATTAATCAATATGAATTAACTGAAGAACAATTGCGCTATACCAATACTCCTAAAAATTGTATTGAACTTTCCAAGGAAGATGCAGACCGATATTCTATTTTAGCTTTAGAAGATCATCAACTTGTAACTTTCTTTGTTTTACATAGAAATGAAGGGGTTAAACCGTATTCATCTAATGAGCGTGCTATCTTATTAAGAGGTTTCTCGACAGATTTTCGTCACCTTGGTAATGGGTATGCTAAAAAATCCTTAACTTTACTACCAGACTTTGTGAGGGGAAATTTTAAAGATATTAATGAAATTGTATTAGCTGTAAACACAGGAAACGAGATTGCCCAAGAATTATATAAGAAGTGCGGATTTATTGATGAAGGAGAAAGACGAATGGGTAGTAAAGGAGAATTACTCGTTTTGAGTTATCATTTATAAATAATAATAAAGTACTATTCTTATAGTAAGAGGAAAAATGATTGAAATTAAATCCATTTAATGGTCTGCTAAAAAGTAATCATTACAAGAATATAAACATTGGATAGGGTCTAAATTAGCACTGGGTCCTCTCGAAAACCCAGTGCTTGTATAAATAACTATTTCAAGAAAAATTTCAGTTTCTTAAGGCCATTTCTTACATTCGGATATCTAAATGGAATATCAAATAAAGTCGTTTGTTTTAAGACGCTTTTTTGATGGGAGAAGGTGTCAAAGCTTCCTTTTCCATGATAAGCACCTGTTCCACTGCTTCCAACACCACCGAAAGGTAAGTAAGGGGAGGCAATATGGTACACCGTATCGTTAATACAACCTCCACCAAAAGACACATCGTTTAATACATCTCGTTGGATACTCTCACTTTCAGAGAAAATATAGAGAGCAAGCGGATTCGGATGATTGTGAATACCTTCAATTACGTCAGATAAATCTTCATATTCTATTACAGGTAGAATGGGGCCAAATATTTCATCCTGCATGATGGAATCTTCCCAAGTAATGTTAGTCAAAACGGTTGGCTCTATTGTTAATCCAACTTCATTACTCCCACCACCCATAAATAACTCTCCATTATTTAAAAAAGTTTGCAAGCGTTCAAAGTGTCTTTTGCTTACGATCCGAGTGTAATTTGGATTGTTTAAAGGTTTGTCACCATATAGTTCTTTGGTTATTTCTTTAAATTGTTCCAAAAACTCATTCCTGATTTTTTTGTGAAGATATAAATAATCAGGCGCCACACAAGTCTGGCCAGCATTCATAAATTTACCCCAAGCAATTCGTTTGGCGGCGAGCTTAATATTCGCATCTTCATGGACAATACATGGACTTTTTCCACCTAACTCTAAGGTCACAGGGGTTAAATGTTTAGAAGCTGCCTCCATAATAATTTTTCCAACAGGGACACTCCCCGTAAAGAAAATATAATCAAATTTCTCGTTCAGAAGTGCTTGGCTTGCCTCAACACCACCTTGGACAACCGAAACATATTCTTCAGGGAAGAGATCTTCTATTAGGTTCCCAAGTACTTCAGAAGTTTTAGGTGTTAATTCGGAAGGTTTCAAAATCGTACAGTTACCCGCAGCAATGGCACCGATTAAAGGGGCAATGGCTAACTGGAAAGGATAATTCCAAGGTGCGATTACTAGTGCAACTCCGTAAGGTTCCGCGTAAATGAAACTATTTGATCCCACATGGGTGATAGGTGTTTTTACTTTTTTAGGCTTTACCCATGAACGTAAGTGTTCGAGTGTAAAACGAATTTCCTCTAGTACCACACCAATTTCAGTGGAGTAAGCTTCAAACTCCGATTTATTTAAATCTTCATTCAAAGCACGAATAAAGGATTGTTCATTTTTTCTGATTGCATCCCTTAATCTTTGTAGGGCATCAATACGGTAGGTAACATCTTTTGTTATCCCTGTGCGAAAATATGTTTTTTGTTTATTTACTAAAGTGTGATAATGGTTCATGTTAGAAAACTCCTAACTACATGCTCGGGTGATTGTTTTAAGTTCGTCTATTTTTCAATAAGGTTAAACCTAGGCTCGATTCTAAAAAACGAACAAAATCGGACGATAAAAGTTTAGAAATCTGTAGCCATGTTATTCCTTAATCATTCGATAGATATTCAACATATCCTTTTTATTTAAAATTTTTGGAACTGGATAGAGAGGGTTGGCCTCGCTTAAAGCTCTATCAACCATCAGTGGAATATCCATTTCATTTATTCCTTGGACTTTTGTAGGGATGTTCATTTCTTGATTCAGTTTTTTTATTGCCTCAATAAACTTTCTCGCTTTTTGCTCATCTGTATCTGATACGTCAGTAATGTTGACTAAATCGGCGAGCTCTGCCAATGGCTTAAATACCGAACTTCCGTAATACTCTAATACATATGGGAGAATGATCGCATTCGCTAATCCATGTGGGGTGGAATAAAAACCACCAAGTGTGTGTGCAATCGCATGAACATAACCCACATATGCACGAGTAAAGGCAAAACCTGCTAAATAGGAGGCTTTCTGCATATTCGTACGAGCTGTAACATTTGGACCGTTTGAATAAGCTTCAATAAGGTTTTCAAAAATTAACTTTACAGCTTCTCTACTACTCTGTCTAGTTTGTGATGTATTGCTTTTTCCAATGTAAGCTTCAACGGCATGTGTCAGGGCATCTATTCCTGTTGTAGATGTAATATGTGGTGGGAGATTTATTGTTAGTAATGGATCAAGTACCGCATAGCTTGGTATTAAAACAGGGTCATTAATAGGGTATTTCTCATGAGTCATGCTGTTTGATATAACCGCTGCAAGAGTGGCCTCACTTCCGGTACCAGATGTGGTCGGGACCGCAAAAAGAGGAGGAATTGGCTTTCTAATTTTTAACTGACCTTTCATTTGCTCTAACTTCTTATCCGGTCTAGCTACACGTGCCCCAACTCCTTTGGCGCAGTCCATTGGGGATCCACCGCCAAAAGCGATAATTCCTTTACAACCGTTTGTGTGGTAGAGGGTTAATGCTTCCTCGATGTTATCAATAGTAGGGTTGGGCACAGTCTCATCATACACCGAATAATGAATACCTTCTGACTTTAACCCTTTAAGTAAGTCATCCATTAATCCAAGTGAAGTAATACCCTTATCCGTTACAATTAGAACCGTATCAATATGAATACTTTTAATTAAATGGGGTAATCTTTGTAGACTATTTTCCCCTTCCAGGAGCTCTGGTTCACGCCATGGAATAAAACGAGAAGCAAGCCGATAAACACTTTGGTATGCTCTGCAATAGGTTTGATACATGTTATAGCACTCCTAATAAAAATTTAATTGGTTAATTTTATTCTATTAATGTTGAATACCCAAAAGACCAAAAAACAGATGGAAGCAAATGGTATCTAGTGTTATTGGCATAAGCCCAATATTAATTATAAAACTAAAAATCCCCAAAAAACCAAAAAATACAGTATATCCTTCTTATACCTTAAGGTTTAATATCGTGTCAAGTAATATTTTAAAAATTCTGACTATACGCAACTATTGCTATATAAAGTAAACACTGCAAAAATAAGGTTAGTAGAAATTTGCTATGGTAGAAGCAGTCTTGCTTGGAGGTCTAAGATGAAACTGACAAATCGAAGGAAACAGTTTTTAGAACAAATTGTACAAATGTACTCGGAAACAAATGAACCGATTCATTATAAAGACATAGCCGAATTGATAGGAGTAAGCAAGTGGACTGCCTATGATATGTTAAAGGAACTTGAAAAGAGTGCTTTCTTAGAGCGTACGTATGTGGTAAACCAGAATGAAACAGGGAGATCCATGGTGGTGTATGTGCCAACGGATAAATCCATAGGTTTGTTTGATTTGCCTAGAAAAAATATAAACAAAGCGGAAGAATGGGAAAAGATTAAACATGAGGTCCAATCTTTTATAAAACGAAATAGTGGATGTGAAAAACCTATAGAACCTTTATTAGAGATTCTTACAAAAGTTGAGTTAAAGGTAGAGCTATGCGCTTATTTTATTGCTGTACTTTTAATCTATTTGAATAGACAAGGTGAAACGATTAAGGGACTGACCATTAATCTTCTTAATGTATCAAAAACACCTGTTATCCAGCTATCCACTTTTGCGGGAGCTGTTATTGGGATGATCATTGACTCTGCCAGTGATGAAATCAGTCCAGAGATGGTTAATCTAGTAAAACAATTTATGGACACATTTGAGGAACTAAACGAGGAAGAATTGAAGTATATGATTGATTTTATAAATGAAGCTTAGATTATGGAAATGATCAAACAAACACACAAGCAATATGGACAGCCATTTCATATATTGTAGTAAAAAAGGAGATTCTGAAATGGCGAGTATTGAAAATTTCCCACAAAATTTGTTGGATGAACATGCCGAGTGGCACAGGAATATGAGAATGGATGATTTTCGAGCAGGGGACGGTTTAGACTTTTTACAATTTCATAGAGATTTTTTAAGGAAATCTTTAAGGTGGTATAGAAATCAGGGGCTGGATACAAGACTAGTACAACCTTGGAGAGCAATTCCTTCAGACTTGAAAAATCACCCAAGATGGGGAAGGGAACTTCTTGAAGCGGAAAACAGGATAGTCAATTCTCCGGAATCCTTTAGATCTTCAGATGAATTAGGTATCTATTTACAAAGCACTTCTCTACATGATGCGGTCCATGTGCTAGGGGCTGAAGTTTATAATGACCCCGATTTCAGTCTAATATTTCTTTCACCAAGAAGCACTTATTTTTATAACTGGCATGGATTAATTGACCAATGGTATAGTAATGTAGAGCATTTATAATTTTTTCCAGTACCCATATTGGGTGCTTTTTTACATGTATGTATAAAATATTCTTTTTGGTATGGATATTTCTATTAAAATATCTTTATATGGGGGAATGACAGTGAATCAAGCAACCATTCATGCCATAAACGAAATGGTGTTTATGGACAAACTAAATTTATTTGAAAAGCCAGATGTAATCCTTTATCATCCCGGACACTTCCCAGAATTGAATGACCAATTAGTTGCGTACTACAAAAGTGTAGGTGCAAGCTTAATTATGATACCTGGAGTGTATAATTCATTTTTGAATGGTATTGAATATGAATTTTATGCACCATTATTAATTCGTGAAGGTATTGAAAAAGAAAAATTAGTATCAATATCAGCAGATACATTGGCAAAAGGTGTAGAGGGTGTGGTTGAGTCGGCATTTAGTTATATCAATCAAACTGAATACAAAAATATTCTATTGGCTGGTAAGTCTTTTTTTTGTAGAAGATTCTATTTATTATCCTCTATTTACGCAAATGATGAAAAGGTAATTGATATTTTACCACTCGAGGATAATAGAGATATTACACCATCGAAGTGGATAAATAGTGAAAAAGGGAGGGCAAGAGTTTTAAATGAAATTGGTCAATATTCCAAGATCTTGACTGATAAATATCCAATTAATAAATAAATACTTTTTAGTGGGTGGGGAAAATTTATGAATTTCCACATTAGAGTTAGAGCAGGAGCATTAATCATTGAGAATAACTCCATACTCTTAATTGAATTTAATGATGAAAATGGATTGCATTATAATCTACCAGCAGGTGGGGTAGAACCAAATGAGTCAGTGAAAGAGGCAGTAAGAAGAGAGGCATTAGAAGAAGCTTCTATTAATATTGAAGTCGGGCCATTAGCCTTTGTCTATGAGTATGCACCGCACTTAAATTCTAATCTCTACGGTAAAACACATTCAATAGGGTTGATGTTTGATTGTAAGCTTAAGGGCGATACTAAGCCAATAATGCCTAACAATCCCGATCCCAATCAGACAGGGGTAAAATGGGTTTCAATAGATGAGTTGAAAAATATTGTTCTATATCCAAACATAAGGGAACAGATTTTTGGCTATGTTAGGCACAATAGAAACATAGAATTAATTGAAGAGCAGTTTTTAGGTAGATACTAATAATAGGATTTTAATTGAGGGCCACATTATGAAGAAGAAATTGAGTTTATTTGAATCATTTGGTTATTATTTAATAGGGTTCGGTTTATTTTTAGTAATATTTAAAGAGGTCAATTTTCTACATACACTGATTTTAATAATGGGGTTAATATTAATCTTTATTTACATATATACCAGTAGACGGAAAAATAATTGATGAGTCCGTAATTGCTCTTAAGGAGGGAAAGCTTATGAAACAAAATATATATGATCATCCGATTTTCTTTAAAGAATATACTTCCTTAAGGGAATCAGGTGTTACTTATAACGATTTCGTTGAACAACCTGCGATAAAATCCTTGCTCCCAACGTTAGACGGTAAAACCGTTTTAGATTTAGGTTGCGGAACGGGCCACTTTGCTAAGTACTGTGTGAATCACGGTGCATCAAAGGTGTGGGGAATAGATATTTCAAGTAAAATGATTAAACGGGCAAAAATGGAAAACAACCATGATCATATCGATTATATTTGTAAACCAATAGAAGACTTAGAGCTAGCAAATCAAAAATTTGATTTAGTTGTTAGCTCTTTAGCAGTGCACTACATAGAAGATTATTCGGCAGTTGTTAAGAAAGTGAGCGGTTTATTAGTCGAAAATGGCGAATTTATTTTTTCAACTGAACACCCGATTGTAACAGCAAATAAAGAAGCTAAAAAGTGGGTCAAAGACTCGCAAGGAAATAATTTGCATTGGCCTTTAGACAACTACCAAGAAGAAGGGAAAAGAGAACAACATTGGTATATTGACGGTGTGGTAACCTATCATCGAACCATTTCAACTTTAATTAATACTTTGCTTGATAATGGATTAGCTTTAGAAAAATTGCTAGAGCCTCAATCAACTCCAGAGGGATTAAAGGTAATGCCCAAAATAGTGAACGAAACACGGAGGCCATCTTTTATTGTCATAAAATCAATCAAGAAAAACTAGGGCAAGGGATTAGTATTTGAGTTAATAATAAACCGCATTGTTGAAGAGGAATTATTATGATTTTAGTAGAAATTATAAACTAGACAGAAAGAAATCCTGTATGTTCAAAACATACAGGCATTTTTATATAAATAAGGAGTCTAGACCCTATGAACGAAAAAATTAAAACTTACGATGAAGCAGTTAAAGTAGTACAGGACATTGGTTTACTTCCCCTAGCCCCGTTAGTTCCTGGCTATCCTTCTTTGAATAGTATTACATCACCAGAATCGTGGCATTCAGAAACGGAATTCGACCCATGGATATGGAGAACTAAGTTTTCGGTTGATGGAGTGGCAGGATACGGAAAATTCATAAAGAAAAAGTCTGTATTAATATCTAGGGAGCTCCTTCCTTACGTAAAAAAAGTAATAGGTAGCGAGCTTTCGGTAGAATCCCGTTACCAGAGCGGAAATATGTCAAAAGTAGCCGTAGAAATGTATAACATTGTTAAAGAAACGGAAGGGATCGATACTAGGTTATTACGAACAAAAGCAGGTTTAAGGGATAAGGAACATAAGAAGATTTTTGAAAATGCCTTATTAGAGCTGCAAGGAAGTATGGATCTTGTTATCTCCGGAATAAAAGAAAAGATAAATGAAGATGGAGAGAAAAACGATTGGAACAGTACTTCTTTTGAAACCTACGATTCATGGGCGGATAGAAATGAAATTATGGTGGTTGATATAAGTCGGGAAGACGCCAGAATCTATCTTTTAGAGCACTTTTCAAAGTTTAGTAGCCAGGAAACGTTGAAGAAGTTTCAGAAGATATTTTGATATCTCAATGAACTCCAACAATAAATATGGGCTGTTCAAAAAGTCATTTTACTGACTATTTGGACAGCCCCTTTGTTTTATATTTTTTATATCTATACAGTAATTCGGGTCTTTAGAGTTATAGTAAGCAAACATTCTCTGACTTTCTAGGTCTTTTAACCAATTCTCCGCCACAGTTTGGACAGACATGATTCATCTCTTCCGTACATGGAGAGCAAAAAGTACACTCATGCACACAAATATATGCGATTGAGTGGTCATCTATGGTTGAGTTACAACGCTCACATTCTTTTCTCATTTCTAATGCCATGTTAAATTCCTCCATTCATTGGTTTAGAAGAAATATAACATTATAAATAGGAATGGATAAGGTACAGTTTTAATTAATATTTCGGGTACAGCTTTGTAATGAGTCGTTTAATGTTAGACAGTTTCGTTTTCTCATTAATAATGGATTTCATATTTGTTACCTCCCATGGGATTATTTGCAAGAATATGGTAGCATAGTATAGTAATCAAAAAGAATATTCTAATAAAATTTCTTTGGCACTGTAAGATAGGTATTGAAGTTTAAGAAGTTAGTAGTGATTACTAGGAGGAAATAAAGTGGACGTAGTTTTTAAAACGGAAAGTGGTGTATTTAATTTCCGTGTAGCTGGTGTTATGATACGAAACGGTCATATTCTTATTCATCGAGATAGAAAAGATGATGCTTGGTCACTTCCTGGTGGTAGAGTTGGATTGGGGGAGGAATCCCAAGTGGCACTTCGAAGAGAATTTAAGGAGGAACTTGGGGTAGACGTAAAAATAGAAAGACTAATGTTTTCGATAGAGAATTTCTTTGGTTATAATGGTCATCGTTTTCACGAGGTGGGGTTTTATTATCAAGTTACAGATGACAGCTTGCCATTGAATACGGATGAATTCTATGGGTTAGAAGGAGATCGATTAATCTATAGATGGATTCCAATTGCGGCACTTCACGAGATAACCATATATCCAGAGATTTTAAAAACAGAACTACAAAATATCTCAAATTATCCAAAGCATTTCGTTGTCAATGATTAATCAATCTACTTTAATATTCGTTTTGGATATACCTATAGTAGGAATTGAAAATAGTAATATACTATGACAGTATATAGATATAGAAATTATGGATTAATTTCATAGAATACATATTAGAAAAAACGTTGGAGGTATTTATTTTTATCATGTCAACTTTACCAAATTGTCCAAAATGTCAATCAGAATACACGTATGAGGATGGAAGCTTGTTCATATGTCCAGAATGTGCACATGAATGGACTGCCGATTCGGAAATACAAACTACAGAAGACACTCTGATTGTAAAAGATGCAAATGGTGCCATCCTTGCTGATGGAGATGCAGTTACTGTTATTAAGGACCTTAAAGTAAAAGGAAGTTCATCAGTGCTTAAACAAGGAACAAAAGTAAAAAGTATCCGTTTAGTAGACGGCGACCATAATATCGATTGTAAAATTGATGGTTTTGGTGCGATGAAATTAAAGTCTGAGTTTGTTAAAAAAGCATAATACTTGTAATAAGTGAAATTTAAAGAGTTGAGGGCATAGAAAACTGCTTCAACTCTTTTTTCTTTTGTGGATTATATTCTATCCCTTGAGAGGACTAGGTATATAAATTAATGGTAAAATATAGATAAATAGAGTTCAAGGCAAGGGGAGTTGATTACATGCTAAAGGAAGCACTTAAAGCGGTAGAAAATTACAGAAAAATGGTTAATGGTGGGGATGTAAACGAAGTTAATGCATGGATTTCCAATGATTTTATTGGATACTTTGGGTATTACAATGATAGAGATTATGAAGTTTATACTGGAGAATCATATAAACAATCAAACGTTGAAACATTTAGCTCATATGAGGGGAAAAGTCCATATTGGGATTATCATGATTTAACACATAACATGAGGTCTGAAAGTGAAATTATCATTTCTTCTATTGTTGATTTTTATTTATCAAATAAAAAGGTTGCCACTGCATTAGCGATGGAAGTTTTTAGAAAGGAAAATGAGGAATGGAAGCTTTATAGGCAACACATGGAAAGGTATGCGGACGTAAAATAAATGGGTGATAGATATAATGAAAGGAGATGTAATGATGGGATCTAGAATGATGCACGCCATTATAGCAAACCGAATAGCGGACCAATTATCTATTAAAGACAAGCCGTCCTTCTTACTAGGAGGAATTGCTCCTGATGCAGTTTCACCAAAAGAAGCATCCCATTTCTATAGTGGAGATGTAAATGATTATACGAGAAGAATTGATTACGAGCAGTTTATACATAAATATAATAAACATATTCATTCTGACTATATGTTAGGTTACTATACCCACCTCATAGCAGACGATTTATGGCTTAAAGGATTTTATTTACCTTGGCTAAAAAATCGTATGGAGAAGGATGAGAGTATTTTTACCCAATATCATCAGGATTTTCGCTTATTAAATGGTAAATTATTAAACTATTACTCAATAGCTGAAGAAATAAAGGCTAACCTTCAAAATGATGGTGTTGTAATTGAATTAGAAGAGGTTAGTAGAAATGCTGTAATTCATTTCATTCCTCATATTATTGAAGATATCCATTATAATTCAAGTGTCATTCATGAACCTTTGAATGTTTTTACACTAGATCAAATAGTGGGTTATATCGAGACTTCTGTAGATATGGGTCTTATGCATTTAAAGAGAGTATAATATGAGAGTTAGTAGAATGTTGTCCATACTATTAATCATATTAAAAAAGGGAAAAGTAACCGGCAAAGAACTTGCTGAGCACTTTGAAGTATCACTTCGAACCATCTACCGAGACATTGAAAAAATTGGTGAAGCGGGGATTCCGATTGCCTCCTTTGGTGGAAAAGGTGGCGGTTATTATATTATGGATTCCTACAAAGTAAATAACCTCTTTTTAAATAACCGTGAAGCTAATATTTTTATTGAAGTAATGAACAATCTGGATTTTTTGTTCGGGAGCAATAACCAGTTTAATGATGTAGTCTTAAAGTTTGAAAATACATACAAAAAAAGTTCAAATCTAACAGACAACTTAAACATTAATATGTCCCATTTTAGTATGGAACAAGAGTTAGTGCAGTATTTAGGAATAATGAACAAAAGTATAGAAGAAAGCAGATTACTTGTCTTTGAATATGTGAACCGGAATTTGGAGTATAAGGAAAGAACGGTAGAGCCTTTACAAATCGAATTTTATAAAGGGCATTGGTATTTAATAGGCTTTTGCAGACTCCGAGATGATTTCAGGAGGTTCAAATTAGTTCGAATCAGGAATTTACGAATAG
Organism: Robertmurraya mangrovi; assembly: GCF_034427655.1. Taxonomy (NCBI): domain Bacteria; kingdom Bacillati; phylum Bacillota; class Bacilli; order Caryophanales; family Bacillaceae; genus Robertmurraya; species Robertmurraya mangrovi. The sequence continues at coordinate 106,577 of NZ_JAXOFX010000010.1, read as the reverse complement.
GGGAATTCTTTGTTGGCCAAAGTCTAACAACAGTAGAAATTAATCAAATCCTTGATGATGGCTTTAGAAAACAGAGTATAAATATTGCTCTAAAGTTTTCAAATCGTATAGGGGAGCAGCTAACAGAGTATTTTAGCGTAGATAAAATTACTAGATTAGAAGACGGACACTTTCTAGTGGAAGATTCCTATCCTAACAACGAAGGGTTAATTAAATTTATTTTAGGCTTCGGTCTTGATTGTGAAGTGCTGAAGCCAACTGAGTTAAGGGACGAAGTAAAAGAATATACAAAAAATTTATACCTTCAATACAATGACTGACATACTGTTGTCAGTCATTGTGTTTTATATTGGAACTAAATAATAGGAAAAGTGAGTGAGAGAAATGAAGTTTGAAAAAATAAAAAATAGAAATTATGTTTTTACAAAAAATACTCCTTGGGGATGGGATCTTACAATTCATGTCATTAAGGGCGATAAATTTAACTATGTAATCGACACAGGGCTAGGGTCTGAACACTTTGCTCCTGTACTAGAATTTATTATGCATGACAACAAACCAATAATTGCCATCAATACCCACTACCACTGGGATCATATTTGGGGAAATTCATCTCTTCCAAATGGCATGCTCGTTTCTCATAAATTATGTAGAGATATGATTGAGGAATATTGGGAAGAGATGATACAGAAAAATCAAAAGTGTATCGAAGGGGAGACGGCAATGGTTCTACCTAATGTAACCTTTGATCAAGAATTATACTTTCCGGAAGATAAAATAAGACTTATCTATACACCGGGACATACGATTGATTCTATTAGTGTGTTGGATGAAGTGGAAGGGGTTTTAAATGCAGCTGATAATATTGGCGACTCTTTAGAAGAACTGATTCCTAGTCTAGCCATAGAAAAAGAGCAATATATACAAACATTATTGAAGTATAAAGAGCTAGATTTTGATACTTGTATTTCGGGTCACAATGTCGTCCTAGATAAGAGTGTGATTGACCAAATACTGAATTTGATACAATGAACTACATAGAAAAAGTCCCTTTGGAGATTTCTTTCCAAGGGGACTTTTCCGTTTTAGATTTTCTTTCTATAGTGAAAACCACTGTTGTATTTATAACCTTTTTTTCCAATACAAACGGTTAGCGAACCAAGATGTTTTGAGTAATGAAAGCGAACTTGTCGGTTATCTAAATAAAAGGTTTCCTCAGTATAGGAATCCATATTTTTTTCATGTGCAATGTTATAGATAACGGTATAAAGCTCGTGGTAATAAGTAGGATAATAGAATCTCAAGATTTCCCTAACAGTTGAAGGGATAAGTTTTTCTTCCTCTGAAACTCCCGGGTAATCCCACGATGAGATATCTAGAAATGCTTCTGATACTTTGTTCGTATTATAGGTTAAAACTTCTTTTCCATATTCACTGACTGCCAGTGTTCCATTTGGTGCAAAAGAATAATCATTATCAAAACGTCCTGCGCCTAGCCCAAAACCAAGTGTCTCTCCAATCATCTTCAGATTGGTTTCAGGATTGTTTGTTGGTTTCCCTTTTAATGATGGTACTTTCGTTTTAGGGACAGGTGCTTTTTTGGATAGCTTCTTAAAGGTTCGTACCGGTTCAATAAATTCACTAATTTTACTATCTGGCACTAGCTTGGAGACATGTTTACCATCTATGTAATGTTTTTCGTCCCCTGGATATCCCACTCGATACCACCCATTGGACATTTTTTCAACAATAACTGGATGTACAAAACGTTTAATTTTTCTAATTTTCTTATATGAAGTACCAGGCCCTGAATATACGTCTACAAAGAGTGGTTTAATAACAGCATACATATTCTCGCCCTTATAGTACTTCTTCACTACTTTAACAGAGGCTTTCTCGGCAGCGTTTATAGTTGTTGCTTGGGTAGTAGGATAGCTTGAGACCAATAAAATTAGCAAAGTAGCTATCAAAATTTTTTTCATAAATCCTCCTCCTAGATGACTTAATATAGGTTAATGTAACTATTACATTTTACCATAATTACGCATATTAATAGTTACTTTTACCTAATTGGAAAGATTTACTATGTAAAAATTGAAATCAACTCAATACACGATTAGGAAATTCTTTAAGACTTGTTGATGGAGAAAAAAATGAGGAAGATTTATAATAGGGCTATCTTAATAAAGGTAACTTATTCCTTCTGTGAAGATAGTAGGATTAGAAGTTTAATTAGATAACACCATCATTAAAATAAATAGGAGGAAGAGTTGTGGAAATTGGGATTAGTACATTTGTAGAGACCACTCCTGATGTTAAAACAGGAGAAGTAGTTAGTCATGCACAAAGAATTCGTGAAGTAGTAGAGGAAATAGTTCTTGCTGATCAAGTAGGGTTAGATATTTTTGGTGTAGGAGAACACCACCGTGAAGATTTTGCTGCTTCTTCTCCTGCGGTTATTTTAGCAGCTGCAGCTTCAAAGACGGAGAAAATCAGATTGACAAGTGCCGTTACCGTTCTTTCTTCTGCCGATCCAGTTAGGGTCTATCAAGACTTTGCCACAGTTGATGCCATTTCTAATGGACGTGCAGAGATTATGGCAGGTCGAGGATCGTTTATCGAATCTTTTCCTCTATTTGGATATGACTTAAAGGATTATGATGAGCTCTTTGAAGAGAAGTTAGATTTATTGTTGAAAATTTGCTCGTCTGAAAAAGTAACATGGCAGGGGAAACATCGTGCCGCTATCAATAATTTAGGAGTTTACCCAAGAGCTGTGCAAGATCCATTGCCAGTGTGGATTGGTAGTGGTGGTAATTCAGAATCTGTTGTCCGCGCGGGACTACTTGGTTTACCACTTGTTTTAGCTATTATTGGGGGAAGTCCACGACAATTTGCTCCACTTGTTAAGCTATATAAAAAAGCGTTAGAGCATGCCGGTCATGATTCGTCCAAGTTTCCGGTTGCGTCACATTCCCATGGATTTATTGCGGAAGAAACAGAACTAGCAGCTGATAAGTTTTTCCCTTCCACTCAACATGTTATGAATAAATTGGGTCGAGAAAGAGGCTGGAGTCACTATGATCGTTCTAGCTTTGATTCAGCAAGAAGCTTAGAAGGAGCCTTATATGTAGGTGACTCAAAGACTGTTGCCGAGAAAATTATTCACTTACGAAAAAATGTAGGAATTACACGTTTTATGCTCCATGTACCGGTTGGCTCCATGCCTCATGAAGATGTCATGAACGCAATTAAACTACTCGGAACAGAAGTAGCCCCAATAGTTCGAAAAGAAGTGGCTATTTGGGAAGCGGAAAACAAAGAACAACTTTAAAGGAAGAAGAGTTGCGGATATCCTCTGTAACTCTTTTTTATTTGTTAAACATTCAAAATATTATGTTAAGATAAAATAGTAATGGATAAGCAAAATATAAGGGAGAAAAAATAAATGACCATTCATATTAGACAAGAAAAGACTGAAGACTATTCAATAGTCGAAGAAGTTATTAAAAGTGCGTTTGCAGATATGGAAATCAGTGATAAAACTGAACATGAACTAGTGGCACGAATTAGAAAATCAGAGGCTTTTATCCCTGAACTATCATTAGTAGCAACAAACGAAGAGGAGAACATTATAGGGCATATTCTTTTTTCAAAAATACACATTGTTAATGACACTCACTCAGAGGAATCACTTGCCCTAGCTCCTGTTTCTGTTCTACCAGACTTCCAAAATATTGGGGTTGGTAAGCTTTTGATTAATGAAGGACTTAAAATAGCAAAGGAACTTGGATATAAATCCGTCGTTGTGCTCGGCCATCCTAATTATTATCCAAAGTTTGGATTTGAGAAAGCCTCCTCATGGGGAATTAATCCTCCTTTTAAAGTACCAGACGAAGTATTCATGATAATGGAACTAAGAGAAAACGCCTTAGAGGGTGTTTCTGGAGTGGTTGAATATTCGAGTGCATTCTCCGGATAAGGACAATTTTAATATTTGAAATAAAAAGGGCTTTCGTAGCTCTTTTTTTGTTTTAAAAAGTCCTTTAATTAAAACAGGTTAGAAGAAACGTAATTGGGAATTATATGCTTATTATTGCTGAGGGTGTGACAACTATGATTTTAATACTCAAGATATTCACCTTATATCTAACCACCATTGCTGTTATGAGACTAATGGGGAAGTCCACCATCATTCAAATGACTCCCTACGATTTGGTTGCTATTATTATCGTTGGAACGGTAGCATCCGAACCACTGATAAGTACCGAATTTTTACCCACCGTGTACGCATTAGTCATTCTAGTTGTGTTACATATTCTATTTTCTAAGCTCACTCTTTGGCAATGGGGGAATCGGTTCTTTTTAGGTGAACCAACCATTCTGATTAAGGATGGAAAAATTATTGAAGATAATATGGAAAATTCAAGATTATCCATTGCCCAGCTTTTATCCATTCTTAGAAGTAAAGGATATCCAAAATTAGATGATGTAGAGTATGCTATTTTAGAACCCATTGGTGAAGTAAGTATTATTCCTAAACCTGAAAATACTCCTGTAACCGTAAAACATCTTGAAATATCTATAGAAGATGAAGGTTTACCCATATCTGTCATTATTGATGGAAGAATTCAAAAGAAAAATCTTAAGTTTCTAGGGAAATCAAAGGGTTGGCTATTAGCACAATTAGAAAAACATAATTTAAAAACAAAAGATATCCTGTATGCCTATATAAATGAAAAAACTAAGAAACTTAATATTGAAAAACGAACGAATGGCTAGTATTGAGAGGAAATTTGTAAAGAAGCAATTTTTTAGGGATATGTAGATTATGTAAATTATGGTAGAATGTGCATGGAGGGAGACCAGCTCTTGATCTCCCCAAATGATGGATTAAGGTCTCCAAGGGTATAAGTACGGATGTATTCCATAATGGTGATGATGCAAGGGTTGTGGTGTAGAATGCCAGTGATAAAGATGGTGTCCATGCTGATGCCAGGGGTTTGAGTGATGATACCCCCAAGGGTGATAGTGCTGATGCTGTCCATGCCAATAAGCATAAGGATACATTCTATAATCTTCCTTTCCATTCAGGATAATACCATTCTATTGAGGGGAACATCTAGTGGAGCTTTTCCTATTGAAATTAATAAAACTGTATTAGGCTATAAAACTATTTTGGAGGAGGCTTAACCATGGATTTATCTAATGAAATCAAAAGGATTATGAACAAATATCCTACTTTAAGTGCCATAGCTCTCACTATTTTCATTTGGTACGGATCTTTTTATCTAGGAAACCATGTGGGAGAATTTTTAGGGAATTTAAAAGATTAACCTCCGAAAAGTATTCCCCCTCTAGGGTTCCTCGTTATTGCCTCAGGATTCTTATCCTTCATCAAATATTTTTTTCCTTTTTTGCAACCTTTTTTCAAAATGGTCGTCTATACATAAACCAAAAAATGAGGGGAGGTGTATTTGTGGTTGAGCCCCACAAAATATTCAACAAAGACAAAGCGTTAGAATATTTGCTAGAACAGTATGGTGACAGTGTTAAGAAGCTAGCTTATACATACGTCAAGGATTGGTCATTAGCTGAAGACATTGCACAGGAAGTTTTCCTTACAAGTTATAGAAATTGGGATTCTTTTAGGGGAGAGTGCTCCTATAAAACCTGGCTATTTAAGATAACGGTTAATAAATGTAAAGATACATATAAAACAAAATGGTTTAATGTTCAACACTTATTTGAAACACTTAGTTTCAAGTTAAAATCAACGTCCTCAACGGAGCAGGAAGTTATTTTAAAAAGTGAATCTAGAGAGCTATCAGAACATGTTCTCCAATTACCAATAAAATACCGTGAAATCATCATTCTATTTTATTATGAAGAATTGAAAATTAAGGAGATTCAAGAGCTTACTGGATTGAAAGTAGATACGATTAAATCAAGACTTAAGCGTGGAAAAGAGAAACTACGTCAAATGTATCGGGGTGAATAAAAATTGGAAGAGAAGCTTAATAAATTAAGAGAGAGCATGAATCGAACGGTTTTAAAGAATGGAAGCATGACAATAAATGAAAAACAGAGAATCTTACTAAAAGCTCAGCAAGAGGACGGTCCAAAGGAATCCTTTATGGGACCGGTACTAACTTTTATCTTTTCTTTATCCTTCTTGATTTTTATTAGCCTATTTATCTATAACCAAGTGTTTGATAAAGGAGAGTTTATTATGTTAAGTATAAATCATATGTTTTTATGGTTGATGTTCATAGTATTTGTTGTCGTGGGAACTATATTTTTATTTTTACAAAGAGAAAATAAGTATTTTAAGCAGTACTTTGTTGCTATACCTACTCTATCCATTATCGGGGTAATATTATTGCTCAATCAATCAGATGACTCTGTGGCAATGGTTTCAAACAATGCAGCTGCACCTAACAAAGAAGTGAATGAAAAACAAACATCTGCAGTCGAAATGAAGGAAGAAGAGAATTTACCACTTAATCAGAAGATTCATAGAACTCTTAACGAGAAACTTTATGCCATGACGGACGTTAATGAAAAAAGAGTGGAAGAAATTATAGTAAGTAAGGATGAAAAAGAAGTACAGCTCTTACTCGGAGCAGATAGCATGGGACATATGGAAGATATTAGAACGAAATTAGGTAAAAGCAGTAGCAAAGCTTTAAGAGTTGTATTTGATAATAAGCAAGTAGATAAGGCTAGTTTTGAGTGGCAAGTAAAGCACTATGTAGGTGAATTTAGGGAAGCTAAAGAATTTTACGAAGTAGGTTTATCCTATGAGTTAACTAGAGCCGATTATGAAAAAATTAACTGGGATGATTTTAGCCTAGCAGAGATAGAGAAAGTGGCTACAAAATATGAAATCCAGCCGTTTCTATTAGAGAATAATTAGTTCAAAGTGTAATTGTATAATTAGCCAATGAATGTGCATACGTGGGTTGATGAGCAACGTTGTGATTTAATACGTTGCTCTCTTCTATTTATGAAAATAAAATCCGAAAAAAGATGGAATTATGAAACTATTAAAATATTCAATCGTAAATAAGTGAATAACTTTATTATAGAGGTACATAAATTGAGTAAAACGATGACTGATAAAAACAAAAAAATAAAAGAATTTAGTTTAAAAGAAGCTACACCAATTATTGGGTTGTTTTCATTAATTCTCTCCGTTTTAATACTTGCACTTACTATGGCAGGGAAATTACCTTTTGAACTATATTTATCTTTCAAAGACCCTATTAAACTTTTCGTAAGCTCATTGATTGCTTTTCTTGGGTTAATGACATTAGGGATCGTATTGACGTTAATAACTCCTGCACATCTCATTGATGACACCAATAAATCGTTACATAATGAATCATTATTCTCTATTATCATCGGAATGTTTATTTATGTTTTATTTGAGGAATTATTGTACAGGGGTTTAATTCAAAACTTTATATTACTAACTCTGAACAATGAGTGGATTGCCATTCTTGCCACAACATTCATTTTTGTTATGGCCCATACACGATATTTTAAGAAACCAATCATGTTATTAAACATTATCCTTCCAGGTTTCATATTTTGTTGGATCTATAATTATACAAATAACCTTTTAGTTCCTATCACCATTCATTTTCTTACAAATGTAGGAATGACATTATTGTTTAAGTATAAACTCTTAAAAATTAGAGGGAATGTTAGTTAAGTTTTCAAGATGGAATTAAAGGAAGCTGACGAATGTAAGTGAAGCCCAAATACCAAAAGGACTTGGGCTTTATGAATTTGCAGTAAGTGGTACTCCGAAAGCTAAACTTATGGAGTTGAACTATCTTGCTGCCCAAGCCTCAACTTCTACTTTAATATCAGGGCGAGCTAGGGCGGAAGCGTAAGCTAAAGTGGTTGCAGGTGGGGATTGGTTATGGAACGAGCTCCAGATTTCAGTGTATACTTCCCTATTAATAGGCTCAGTTAACCAAATATTTATTTTAAAAACACTGTTTGTTTCCATACCTTCACTTTGTAGTATTAACTTGATATTTTCAATTGCATTGGCAAATTGTGATTCGATATCTGACGGCAAAACACCGTCTATGTTATTTCCGATCTGACCAGATAGAACAACGAGCTCTGCGTCTCTAGGAATGACAGATACATGTGAGTATTGAGCGATAGGTGGTGCAACATTAGTTGGGTTTGATTTTCTAATTTTCATAGAATCCTCCGTTTAAGTTACTAACTTTATAATATATGATTGTTCTGAATTGTCAAAACGTGGATAAAAAAAAAGCGAAACTAGGTCGCTTCTGGTTTTATTGCTCAGAACCCCGCTCGAAGTGGTTCATGTCTGTTAATTCAATAATATACTCATAGTTCATAATAGTATTTTTTATGTTATCTTTTTCTTCTAGGGATAATAAATACATATTATTTAAGGATAAATGGTGGTCAAATGAAGAAAGTAAGCGTTATTTCTCTAATTGTTTTGATTGTTCTTATGACAATTCCATTAATAATTTATGAAAATTTAAATGTGGAATTTTCCTTTTACTTCATTGTTGGGTTTATTATCCTTCTCCTATTTTCCTTTCTATACTTCGTCATATTGATGTTTATAAACAGTAGACGCATATCTAAGAAGGAGTTAGTGGAGAGGGCTATAAAATTTATCTTCCTTTTCATTCTGTTTAGTGTAGTTAGTTACTTTCTAAATTCTATTTTTAAACCAGAGGATTTAAGTGTTTATAACTTTGGCATTCCTTTAGGGCTAGCTCTAGGATTAAGTTTTTTTGACTTGATTTATAGAAATAACGAGAAATAGACTTTTTGACGGTATTAGGATAATTTGGTATTATATTCAAAAAACTCTGAAGAGAAGATTGAACACTCTCGCCTCAAGATTTTTGTAGGTGGGAGTTTTTTGTAGGGGGAAACATTTGTGAATATTAGGCTTGCAACGATAGAAGATTATGCTTATGTGAATGAAATTGTTAAAGAAGGTCACGATGAACATGCAGAAGCACTTCCACATATTTTTCAAAAAGTAGTCCCAGTAATGCCTATTTCATATTTTAAAGAGCTATTAGATGAGAAGGATTGTGATATTTTAATAGCTGTAGAGGAAGGGGAGATTGTCGGATTTGCTGTTATGGAGTTAAAACAGTCACCACCCTTTGATTCAATGACACCTAGAATATATGCATATATGAGTGACTTTGGGGTGAAAAGTAATAGTCAAAGAAAAGGGATTGGGACAAAACTATTTCAAGCTTGTGTGGATTGGTCAAAGGATAAAGGGGCTACCTCACTTGATTTAAATGTATGGGAATTTAATAATAGAGCGATTTCTTTTTATGAAAGTTTTGGGTTGGAGACCGTTAGTAGGAAGATGAGTCTAACTATTTAGACTAAAACGGTGAACAGAATCTTAAATTGCCCATCCTATTTCTGTTAAAATATAGAAAAACATAAAAGGAGGAGTTCTCTCATGAAACGATTGCCGTTTGAACCACCTACGAAACATTATGACACTAGTATACAACATATTGATGAGCAGCTTTGCAATTTACTAAATAAGCGCAAGGAACAATCTAATGATCCGGGTTTTCCACCTCTTGAGAAAATTGTGGAATGGTCTATGAAATATAACTTATACGAAGATTTTCTCTCTTCTTTTTTTGGTTCCTTACTATTGGAAGAGGAATTTCGACCTCGGATTGAGCCGGAAGGATTTTTAAAGCATGTTCCAGTGTTAAAGTCAGTAGAAGTGGGAGAAAATCTATACACGATTACTTTTATTCGTCAATTCGAAAATGCTAGTGTAGTTCATCTGACAATGGATTGGTACGAACCAGATGATTCTAGACATTTACGTCCTCGACGTGTACGTGACCATGCATTTTTACAATTAGAAATTGATGAGAAATATGATTGTCGAACTACTGGTGGTGGAGGATCTACTGGACATATGACTTATGATTTTGTTGTTTCACCTCCTTTACCAGATGATGTTAGTGGGCTGATACTTACGTTTAAAGAATACAGTACCCCTTTCAAAAATAAACCGACGGGTATGGAAATTGTTATAAGTATAAGTGAAGATAACTCGAGGGAAAGGTCATGAAACAAATTATTGCTCTAGGAGGTGGAGGTTTCTCAATGGAACCGGAGAACCCTTTATTGGATCAATATATATTAAAACAAGCATATACAACTTCACCAAAAATCTGTTTTATTCCTACAGCTAGCGGTGATTCGGAAAACTACATAAACCGATTTTATCATTTTTTTAATGCGCAAAACTGTACACCATCACATCTATCCTTGTTTAAACCACCAACGAGAGATTTAGAAAGTTTTATTTTAGATAAAGACATCCTTTATGTTGGTGGTGGGAACACGAAGAATCTGCTGGCTCTTTGGAAGGAATGGGGACTAGATTTAATCATTGAAAAAGCGTGGAACGAAGGAATCATTCTTGCCGGAATTAGTGCTGGTTCTATTTGTTGGTTTCAAGAAGGGGTAACGGATTCTTTTGGAGACGGTCTAGCACCTATCAAATGCTTAGGCTTCTTAAAAGGTAGTAACTGTCCTCATTACGATGGTGAATCAGATAGAAGGACAGCCTTTCACCGTTTAGTTCGTTCTGGTTGTATACATTCAGGGATAGCTGCAGATGACGGAGTAGCCATTCATTACAAGAATGATGAGATTCATAGAATCATCTCGTCTAGACCGAACGCCAAGGCTTATCATGTCACAAATAATAACGATGAGTTAACCGAATCTGTACTTCAAACAGACTATTTAGGTTGAAATCTGGTTTGAACAGCGAGTAATTGAGTGTAAGAATATAATAATTATGAATATGATGGTACTACAGGAACCTTATATACAATTTATAGAAGAATATTAATATATAGAGTGAAGAGGTGGAGTATTGCTAATCGTATGGGGAATAGTCATGGTTTGTGTGGCTGGTCTTTTGGTTTTCGGTAAATATTTAGATTCAAAGACTGACCGTTACCGTCAAATGAGTGATAAAAAAGTGAAGGAAGAAATTGAATCTGTTAAAGACCGCACTTCAAAAGAAAGCTATCCTACAAATATCAATAATCATGGACCGTTTTAAATTTTAGTAAAGGTAACAAAATCCCTTATCATCACAACATGTGTGATAAGGGATTTTTCATTTTAATCAGAAATGGGACAAGATTTACATTTAATCCAAAAATGGTACAACAATCAACCCGAAAGGATTACTTAAATTGCTGGTATTAAATTCTCCTAAATGGACAGGGGCAATAGGATTAGCAATATTAAAAATCTCAACATTACTTCCAATGATGTTTGCTACATATAGTGTATCATCAGCTATGGCTAATTCAGTAGGACCGTTCAAGAATCCAGAACCAAACCTGTTTAGAAAAATGGGAGCTAGTGGGTTTGAGATATCATATATAGAGATTGTGTTAGCAAGGCTGAATTGAAAATTTGCTACATACAAAATATTACCTGTTACGGCAAGTCCAATAGGATTACTTAATTCCGATGCATTTCCAAACTGTCCTAGGCGAACGGGGGATTGGGGTTCAGATATATCATAGATTTCAATGGTGGCATCACCGGAATTCGAAACATAAAGAAGATTACCGATAATAACAAATCCATTTGGACCACTGACTTCACCTTCGCCAAATTGACCTACTCGCTCAGGAACTAGAGGTTCAGTAATATCATAAATTTCAATCGTAAAATCTATCAGATTGGTTACATAAAGAGTATTTTCTGCAATTGCTAATGCGTTAGGGTTAGTTAAATCACCTGTACCAAACTCCCCTACACGCACCGGAGCAAGTGGGTTGGAAATATTAAATATTTCAATGTTGGATGAACCTGCATTCGCCACATAAAGTAGGTTGCCCGTAATAGCTAAACCTGACGGTGCACCTAATTCGTTTACCCCAAACTCTCCAATTCGCACGGGAGAGTCTAGATTAAAAATATTATAGATCTCTACAGTTGAATCACCAATATTCGTCACATAAAGTAATCTAGGTTGTAACCCCAAATCATATCACCCTTTTCCCTGATTTGTTCCTATCCTATTCAACGGAATGACAAATTGTATAGGGCTTAACCTATGAAGAGGATTTTAATGATACTTCTTACCTCATTTTCTGTTTACAACCCAAACTTTCCACGAATTTCCTTAACTAGTATAATAATAGATAGTTTTATAGTAAGTACTAACTTTAAAGGATGAAAATTTATATGATCTCCATAGATAACTTAACAATCAGAGCTATGAACCAAAATGACTTTCCGTTGATGGCAAAATGGTTGAGTCATCCTGAAGTATTAAAGTTTTATGAGGAATCACCCTATAATCTAGAACAAGTATTTTTAAAATACGGGCCGAGAGTTGAAGGTAAACATTATGTCAAACCATGTATAGTTGAATATAAACTTCTACCCATTGGCTATATACAGTACTATCCTGTGCAGGATTCTGAACTTAAAGCCTATGCTATGAGGGAAAATGGAGTAATATTTGGTATCGATCAATTTATTGGTGAACCTGAAATGTGGGGTAAGGGAATCGGAACTTCTATGGTTTCTCTGATGTTAAAGTATTTAAGCCAAGTAAATGAAGAAGTGAAGGTAGTTCTAGACGTAAAGAAAAATAACATAAGAGCCATCGCTTGCTATAAAAAGTGTGGATTTAGGATTGTGAAAGTTTTAGAAGATGAAAAGTGGTTAATGGAGTGGAAAAAGTCGACTGTTAGTTAAAGGAGGATTCTATTTGAAAAAAACAGCTGTTTTATTATTTCCCCTATTTAGTGAATATGAAATAAGTGTAGCATTGTCTATTTTAATGCAAGGAAACAAACCTGTTGTAACGGTTGGAATGTCGAAGGGGCCTATTAAGGGAGAGGCTAGCCTATCTTGTGTGGCTGATTTAACGATAGATGAGATAAATTTTAATGAGATTGATAGTCTTTTAATCCCAGGTTGTATGGATATTAGCACCATCATGAACGAGGAAAAACTGATTCATTTTATAAAAGAAATTGCTTCTGAAAATAGAGTAATTGCAAGTATCTCTAGTTCACCATTATTATTAGCAAAAGCAGGTGTGTTAAAAGGGAAAAAGTTCACGGTTGGACTAACGGAAGAGTTCATGATCGAAACCGGAAGTTTTGAGATGGAGAACTTATCAAAAGAGCTCGTTGTTCGTGACGGAAACCTTCTTACTGCTAGAGGGAGAGGGTTTATCGACTTTGGCGTTACGTTTGGCCATATGCTCCATTTAAATTTTGATAAAGCCTGGTATTAGTACATATGGGGGCACCCACCCCCAACTATATACTATTTAATGGAGAAACCAATTCAATTAAGTCATTTTTTGGACTGTTAACTAGGGAAGAGACAGGATATTTCTCCATTTCATCTGCAGAATAGGGTACGAGTAAGGATTTTAGTCGATTACTATCACTAAAATGCGGATTCATCCACGTATCATAATCTTCTTCCTTTAGAATGACAGGCATCCTATCATGTACATCTTCAGTCACTTCGTTTGGAATGGTAGTGATAATTGTACAAGAGGTAATGAGCTGTCCGTTCTTTTTCCATATATCATACAATCCAGCAAATGCAAAAGGCTTTTGATTTTTCATGACAAATCGGTATGGCTGTTTTCCTTCAGTTGTCTTTTTCCATTCATAAAACCCATCAGTCAGGATTAAACATCTTTTATTTCTAAAGGAGTGCTTAAAGGAAGGCTTAGTATCAATCCCTTCACTACGAGCATTAATCATTTTATATCCTACTTTTGGATCCTCTGCCCAAAATGGTACAAGTCCCCATTTCAACATACTTCCTTTTCTTCTTTCTCCATTTGAACCTACCGCTAGTACATATTGACTAGGCGCAATATTGTATCTTGGGAAAATATCGTCTGTATACTCAAATAAAAACTGTTGCTGTAACACTTGAATATTCTCGGTTAATGTAAACCTTCCACACATGGTCCTCACCTCATTTTTGTCCATTTTAGCATAATGGCCAGATAATATAAGAATTAGGGATGCATATCTAGTCCATTATTCTTATTTTTTTCACTAGTACAAGATATATATTTATGCAATTGGTCATACATTTTGCTTATAAATCTACTTTTAGGAGGCTATAGATGGAAGAGGTTTTTATAAATATTCTACGTTTTTTAATATTTTTGTCATTAGTGCTAACGACCGTTGAGCTTTATCAGAAACATAGACAGAAGAAAAAGAATGTAAGTGAGGATTGTTCATCTAATAAAAACAATTAAATATAGTTGCTCCACCCTTTTTCCTCTACTCAACTACTTTTATTAAAACTCTTTTTTATCCACACTGTATCAGTATTTGACTCTTTATCCAAGCGGGTATTAACGCTTCTGTGAGGTGTTGTCATGCACATTATACCAGATAATGCTCAGCATATAGGAGCAAGAGAGAGACAAGAAGATTCCTTTGGTTTCTCTTCATTTGACAACGAAGAACTTGTGAAAAATCGAGGTTGCCTAGCTGTTATTGCAGATGGCATGGGAGGAATGTCTTCAGGACGCGAAGCTAGCAACACAGCCGTTCAATCATTTTTACATTATTATCAAGATTTAATGAATGGGGGGGATTTCCCTACTGTATTAAGAGAGTCGCTCTTGTACGCAAACCAAAAAGTTTGTCAGTATGCTAAAGAAAATGACCTCGTCAATCAAGTGGGGACTACTCTGATAGCAGCAGCAATAAAAGATGATCATTTATATTGGATTTCCGCTGGGGATAGCCGAATTTACTTATTTCGTGACCATCAGCTAATCCAACTAACTCAGGACCATGTATATGAAAAGATTTTACTTGAAGAAGCAGCGAGTGGAAGAATGTCGATGGAAGAGGTGAAGAATCATCCCCAGAAGGAAGCATTAACAAGTTTTCTAGGATTAGAGGAATTGAAAAAAATCGATGGGAATGTAAAACCATTTCCACTTGAGCCAGGTGACAGGATTCTTCTATGTACGGATGGTTTATTTGGTTTTTTATCAGAAGAAGAGATAACCAATACTTTAATGGGTCATATTGAGTGGGCCTCTCAGGAACTTGTGAACCGAGTTGTCGGAAAAAGTCACCCATACCAAGATAATGTAACCGTCGCTATTTTAAACTATAGAAGGGAAGTGTCACATCCTACTACACAAGTCTATAAAGAGGAAGTAAAGCCAACGGTCCGGCAACATAAAAAAACTAGAAGGTACTTACCAATCTTACTATCTATGATTCTAATCATTGCGTTAGGTGGTGGTGGGTATTTCGGTTATGTGTATTTAGTTAAGACAGAAAAATATAAAGAAGGAATCAATACAGTACTAGACTTTTTTAATCCTAAAAATAAGGAGAAAGAAGGTGAAAAATAAGATGAAAATGAAGCGGTGGTTTCTACTTATTTGGACTGGAATCCTGCTTTTATTAAGTGTTGGACCTGTAGTAACGATGGCAAAAGACGTGGAGGAAATGCAATCAAGTACCGTTCTTGTCATTTGTGGTGACATAAATGCTGGACAGTTTGGGATGGGGACTGGTTTTGTTATCGGTGATTCAGCTCATGTGGCAACCAATCATCATGTTATCGCATGTGCAGAACAAGGGCAACCTGTAAGTATTTTTCTAGATTCTAACAATATTATTCCCGCAGCTGTTATTTGGTCTTCACCTGTAAAAGACTTAGCCGTTTTACAGACGGAAGTGAACTTACAGAGGCCATCTGTTGTTTTTACGAAGGCGAAGGATGTAAAAGTATCTGACCAAGTATATGTAATGGGTTTCCCAGGTGCCGCACTTGATCAGCGATTAATTGATCCTTCAACCATTAGTACCGTTAAGGTAGCGAAAGGAATTATTAGTGCAAAGGTTCAATCAAAGGACGGGGTCGCTCTATACCAAACCGATGCACCGATTAATCCAGGGAATTCTGGTGGTCCATTGTTTACAGAAAGTGGTGCTGTTATCGGAATTAACAGTGCTGCCTCACTTGTGGCAGGAGTCACGCTAGATTCAGAGGGACAGCAAAAAGTAGACCGAATTCGACTAGGTGATAATATTGGTTGGTCGATTCAAGCAGAGGAATTATTGGTAGAACTGGATCAATTGGGGATTCCTTATAAAGTAGAAGGGCGAAAGGAAATCTCGAACGGTTCATCTGGCCTTGGAACCGTAACCTTTGTATTAGTTGTGATAGCTGTGTTACTCGCACTCACAGCGGTTATCTTATCATTAACGAAAAAAGGCCGTGTCATCGTTAAAGAGGTCAGTAGACGAGTTCTACCGGGAGCTGGTCCTCAGCAAGCAAAAGTGAATACTGTTCCACAATCGGGTACAGTTGCTCAACAAACTACTCCAAATCAAGGACATATTCCTTATTTAATCGGTATGAATGGGCAATATAGCGGTCAAAAAATTCGACTAGGTCAGCCTATAACGATGGGAAGAAACCCTGCACAAAGTCAGCTTGTCCTTTCATCTAATGACGTAAGTGGAAGTCATTGTTTAATAGAGTTTGACCCAACGCAGAGACTGTTTTTTATTACGGATTTACAGTCAACAAATGGAACCTTTATGGGGACTGGGCAAAGACTTACACCAAATCGTAAACACCCTCTTCAATCAGGGCAAACCTTTTATCTAGTCAATCAAGGGATCTCCTTTGGGGTTCGATTGGAGAATCAGTGATGTCAATCGTTTGGTCATCTATATCTAGAGCTGGAGGAAGAAGAACGAACGAGGATTATTGTTCAGCGGCATCTATTGGGGATTCCCATATTTGGACGGTAGCTGACGGAATGGGAGGGCATCATGGCGGGGAAGTGGCGTCACAATTAGCTGTTGAGAGTATGCTTCATTATTTTTCACAAAAGCCAGAGGTAAATCATGAGAATCTCCAGGCTTGCTTACAATTTGCTAATCATCAAATGTTAACAACGCAAGCAAGCCAGGCCCATTTGAGTAAAATGCAAACGACGGTTGTGACAGTAATGGCTGATAGGAGTAATACAGCCATTGCACACCTTGGTGATTCAAGATGTTATCTCTTTCAGCATGGAAAAATCATCTGGCAAACAAAAGACCATAGTGTTGTTCAAAAGTTAGTCAATCAAGGTGAAATTGAGGAAAAGGAAATGAGGAATCATGAGGACCGGAACAAAGTACTAAAGTCACTTGGTAAAGATCAACACATGAACCCTTCTATTCATCTATTGAATCGTCCACTGGCGGAGGGTGATGGGATTCTTCTATGCACAGATGGGTTCTGGGAGTATGTACTGGAAGCAGAAATGGAAGTGGATTATTTTAAAGCAAGAACACCAGAAGATTGGCTTAAAATGATGGAAAATCGATTAAGAACTAGAGTGGAAAAGAATCATGACAATTATACGGCTATAGCTGTAATCGTGGACGGTCATTTTTAAAACATAATAGAAATCCATTTCAGTGAGTGAGGGGAATGATGATGGATTATTACGCAGAATTTTTATTTCTCATGTTGTTTATGTTTGCTTTTTCTATTTTGTTCTATATTATTTATGTTTTTTGTATGTTCCGACTTGGACGTAAATTTGGGATAGGTAGTTTCTGGGGTTACGCGGTACCAATTTACAATCTATATTTGATTAATCAATGCGCAGGACTTCCAACCAATTATTTATTTTTACTTCTAATCCCTGGTGTAGGTCCACTCATATGGGGGACGATGGCCTACGGAAAAATTGCGGAACGTCTAGGAAAGGACTATTGGATTTTTGGACTCGGAACCGCACTCGTTGGAATTCCTTTTTTTATCATGGCTTTTGATAAATCCATGCCTGTGAACAGTGGGATAAATCAAGTCCCTTTACCTCCAAATCCCGGGCCTAACCTAGCCGTTACTCCACCCTTATCAACAGTACCGGACCCTAGATTTACCGGTTCGACCGCATTCTTAGTAGGGAGTTCTGGAATGTATCAAGGAGCTGTTATTCCTATTCCGGCAGAGGGAGTCGTCATTGGAAGAGATCCTCAGATAGCAAACATTATTATTAGTGAAGAAAGTGTATCAAAGTCCCATGTTCGAATTTCTCTTCACCCTCAAAGCTTTGATACGGTCATTGTGGAGGATTTAGGATCTACTCATGGAACGTACTATCTTGAAGGCCCTCACTTACAATGGTCTAAGATTCAAGGACCAAAACCATTTTCATCCCTTACTCCAGCTCAACTTCGAATTGGGTCAACAGAAGAAATTTTCGAAATAAAGTTTGTGATGTAAGCCTATGTATCAGGATTTATGCATGGGATGTTTTCAAAAAATGAATGGTGGAATCCATTGTGCCACTTGTGGTTGGAAGCGGAATCGAGAAAAAAACAATGCTACCACTCTACCGATGGGAACGGTTGTGCTGCAACGTTATTTAATTGGAAGAGTGCTAGGTCAAGGCGGATTTGGGATCACTTATGCGGCAATGGATTTACACGAGAATAGAAGAGTTGCGTTGAAGGAATATTATCCGATTGATATTGCCTCGCGAAGTCATAACTTAGATGTAGTACCTATTAGTGAGGAATATGTGTCCGTCTTTGAATACGGAATCCAACGATTTCTTGAAGAAGCACAGGCGCTTTCAAGGTTTAGTCGACATCCTGGTATTGTAGCTGTCTATAACTTCTTCTACAGTCATCAAACTGCCTATATGTCTATGCAATTTTTAGAAGGTAGTACTTGGATGAAAAAGATTGAGGACAGTGGAGGGAGGATGAGTGTAACTGAGGCTATGAATATATTATTGCCCGCTCTAGATGCCCTTCAGGCGGTGCATGAGGTAGGGATGCTCCATCGCGATATTAGTCCGGATAATATTATCATTCTGCCAAATAAACAAGTAAAGCTAATTGATTTTGGTGCAGCAAGATATGCAATGAAACAGCAAAATCAGGAGTTTTCAATTGTTTTCAAACCGGGTTACACTCCTGAGGAACAGTATCGAAGTCGAGGGAACCGAGGCCCGTGGAGTGATTTGTATTCTATCGCCGCCACCTTTTACCGTGCGATAACAGGGAAAATCCCTTTAGATGCCATGAATCGATTAGGAAACGATACGCTCTTACCACCTTCGAAAAATGGAGTGAGAATTTCCTCTGGAATGGAACAGGCAATTATGAAGGCTTTAGCTGTTAAAGGAGAGAATCGTTACCAATCTGTTCTTGAATTTAAACATGCTCTTTTACAAGGAAATAGTGCACCGGTAGAAATCGTGCCAGAGAATAAAACGTTGGTTTGGATTGGTTTATTAGGTGCTGTGTTTGTACTATTCGTTTTGATGTTCTTGTTTTTATTACTACTATAAAGGGGGAACAGGTTTGTGAGTATGGTTCAATGTGCAAATGGACATTTTTATAATTCAGCTGGTGGTAGTTGCCCTCATTGTCAGGGACAGGGTCAAGGTGCATCACCTATGCAAGGAAGAACGATGCCCATCACTCCACCTCGAGTGGATTCTTGGCAAAATGGAGGGGGAAACCATAGCCCAACACCTAAAGTTCAACCTCCTAATCCAAGCCCAGCATTTGATGTAACAGGTGGGCAACCTAGGCATCAACCTTCCGATGAAGGGAAAACGATTAGTTTCTATAATAAACAAAATGGGATTGACCCTGTAGTTGGCTGGTTAGTTTGTGTTGATGGGAAAGATAAAGGTCAAGATTACCGAATCCATTCGGAAAGAAATACAATCGGCCGTTCAGATAGCAATGATATTTATGTAAAAGGCGACCAAACGATTTCAAGAGATAATCATGCAACCATCGTTTTTGATCCAAAAAGAAAAGAATTTCGTCTGTTAGCAGGTGGAGGAAGAGGATTAGTGTATGTGAATAGTGATGTCGTTGATTACACAATTACTTTAAAGGAAGGGGATTTAATTGAACTAGGTGATACAAAACTCATGTTTGTTCCATTCTGCGGACCTAAGTTTGAATGGTAGCAGGTGATGAAACATCTAAGTGTACTCAGACTCTATTTTCCTATCATTCTATTTTTATTTCTAATCGATCCAACAGGGGTATTGGCCAACAGTGCCCCTGTTCATCAACCTGAACCAAATGGAACGCTTACACCACTCAGCAATCATTCCATTATGGTCAAAGAAGAAAAACTTCAATTTATTTTAAGGGAAGATAAAAGTGAAGCAAATGTAACAGTTAAATACGCCTTTTACAATCCAACAGAACATAAAGAAGAAATTGTGCTGGCCTTCCCTTATACACCGTCAAAATATAAAGAAATCCCAAAGTTACTCGTGAATGGAAAGCTTTATCAAGAAAAAGATATTTCTATCTATGAAAAAAGAGAAGAATATGAAAGCTTCTTAGATTGGTTTGACTCAACTTCATTTCTCTATGTTGATCCTATTACAGGGCAAATGTTGGAGGATTGGGATGCTTATGATGTCATTGAAGAAGCACAAATCGTTACGTTTCAGGTTAATTTTCCTCCTAAGGAAGAAGTGACGATACAACTCGAGTATACCCAGGAGGCGGGAATAGATAAAGAATCTTATATTAATCCGGTTTATCTCTATCAGTACTTGCTACAACCTGCTTCTGCATGGAAAGAGTTTCATCATTTAGAGGTGTTAATGGTTGTTCCAAAGGGTCAATACTTTGGTGCTAATTTACCAATCTCTTTGTATCAAGGTAGTTTGGAATCATTTGAATTATTACCTGGTGAGATTTTGAATAACGAACAAGCTTGGGATGTATATATAGGGGTTTTTGATACACTGCCTTCCGCTAACTTAGCTTTTTCAACCATAAGTACTAAGGGGACTGCTTTTGGAATCATGAATAAAGGTATATATGATTTGTTGGGAATGATTTTATTATGGGGTACTTCCACCATGCTCGTTTTTTTAATGGCTCGACTTTTCAATCGGTCTACGAAATGGTGGGTAAAGTGGGTGATAGGACCTGTCCTTTCATTCGGTCTTGTCAATATTTTGGTATTTATCATTTATGGAATGTTTATAGAAATCGTACCATCCGCTACAAATGGGGATTGGGTCGGTGGGTACAGCTTTATCTTTGTAGCCTTCTTACTCATTATTTATAATGGTTTAATCTATTTTCCTATTTTATTTTTTGTTAGTAAGAGGCGAAAGAAACTGTAATAAAAGGGGTGAAACAAATTGGAGGCCAATATGAACAGGTGTATGGGTTGTATGAATCCAAGAGGAAGTGAAGAAACTTGTTTGCAGTGTGGTTGGACAGAGGGTAAACTTCCAGATTCCCCTCAACATTTAGTACCTGGGACGATTTTACATGAGAAATATTTAGTTGGTAGAGTGCTTGGTCAAGGCGGTTTTGGAATTACTTACTTAGGCTGGGATTTGCAATTAGATATGAAACTGGCCATTAAGGAATACATGCCCCGAGATTTCGCAACTAGAAATAGTGGAGAAGCCGAAGTGACTTTTTTTACGGGGAATGTAAAAACCCATTTTGTAAATGGGATGAATAAGTTTTTAGAAGAAGCGAAAATCCTTGCCAAATATAACAATCACCCGGGCATTGTATCTGTCCGAGACTTTTTTAAGGAAAATGGTACAGCTTATTTGGTTATGTATTACTTAGATGGTATTGATTTAAAGAAGTATCTAGACCAGTATGGTGGGAGTCTTTCCTATGAACAAGGTCTTGCCATTATGCTTCCGGTGATGGATGCTTTGGCAACGGTTCATAAAGACGGTATTCTTCACCGTGATATTAGTCCAGACAATATATATATTACGATGAAAGGGGAGGTGAAGCTTCTAGACTTTGGTGCTGCGAGACATGCGATGAATGATTCAAATAAGAGTTTATCGGTAATCCTCAAGCCAGGTTATGCACCGGAAGAACAATATCGTAGTAAAGGAAATCAAGGTCCTTGGACAGATATTTATGGATTGGCGGCTACTTTTTACCGAGTTCTCACGGGAAAAGTCCCTACCGAATCACTTGATCGACTGGAAGAAGACACATTGATTCCACCAAGTAGATTAGGAGTTACGATACCACCCTTTGCTGAAGCAGCCATCATTAAAGCTTTATCTATTCGAGCACAAGATCGATTTCAAAGTATGGAGTCTTTCCAGCAAGCATTATTAGGTCAATTAAATCAAGCAAATCAAATGAGTCATCTGACGCATACCATACCAAATAATCAATCAAACCAAAAA
This sequence comes from Robertmurraya mangrovi, assembly GCF_034427655.1. NCBI lineage: Bacteria > Bacillati > Bacillota > Bacilli > Caryophanales > Bacillaceae > Robertmurraya > Robertmurraya mangrovi. The sequence continues at coordinate 84,277 of NZ_JAXOFX010000010.1, read as the reverse complement.
AACCACTCATTCACCCACACAAATTCATCTAATCAATCCTATACCACACCTGTCTCAAATGACGAAGAACGAAAAACAACTCCTCTATATAATCAAAATCAAGTGAATCAAACTTCAAAGAAGAAAAAAACGGGCCTAATCATTGGTCTAATCTCTGGTGGAGTAGCCATCTTACTCTCGATTGTTGTTATGGTTGTCATTTGGTTAATTCCAGACGAAAAGCCTGTAAAACCAGTACCAGGAAATGTAGTCGTAAATAATAATGAAAAGAAAAATGAAATTAATAATGATAAAAAACCTGAAGTCAATCCGTCCGTTCAAGTGGTTGTTCCTAGAATGTATAACCTAACGGAGGAAGAGGCAATCGCTCAATTACAGGCGGCCGGCTTAACGGTGGGTAACGTTGAATACGAGGAAAATTTTATCGCGAAAAAGGGACGTGTTGCTTTTCAATCGGTTATTCCTGACGAGAAAGTAAGTCAGAATAGCCCTATTGATATAAAAATAAGTACCGGTATCGAACTTCCGGTGGATGTTAATACGATTTACGATCAACAAATGGACATTGTCAATCAATATTGGGATGAAGCAGCTTCCTTACTTCAAAACCAACAATTAGAAGAGGCATTAAAAAAATACATTCAAGCAAGAGATATGGCTAGTGAATTATTTAAACATAATCAAAATGAGGATGCTAGATTTGCAGAAGGTTTTATCGCTAATCATATGGCAAAAATCAAGGCTCAGTTAGGCTATCCTTATTATGCCCTCGAGGATAGTTTGGAAAGTGTAGCGATTATTAAAGAAATTAATAATCCAGCTAATCATTTCTATTTAAGTGAGGCCTATGGAAACTTAGCTTGGCACCAACTATTAAACCAATTACCAGCTGAGGCAATTACTTCTTCCCAAGAAGCGATAAAATTGGACCCTGAAAATGAGTTTAACAAAATTAATCTAGCCCATGCACTTTTACTTACTGACCAATTTGGTCCTGCATTTAAACAATATCGTGAAGTGGTAGCTAAAGATGTTGATAACTTCGGAATGGCTAATGTCATTGCAGAGGACCTTGTTGCCTTAGAGAAAGTGGGCTACACCCATCCAGATATGAAGGAAATTAATGAAATTCTTCTTGGGAATATGGCTAAGACCGATGAAGCAGGAATAGAACGTACGATATACTATCAAACCTATTCTGAAATTGGAGAAGATTTAGAAGGCTATATGAGTACGTACTATTTAGATTCTCCTCAATATGCCACGATCAAGCAAAATTATCAGAACTTTTTCGATTCAGCAGAGATTATAAATGTACATGTGGAGAATTATAGCATCGATCAAATTTCTGAAGGAACAGCTTGGGTAACAGTTACAAAGACGTTTACGTATGGAGACAATTCAGAAGAAAAAGTGACCTATGAACTCATATTAATTGCCGTAATGGGCTCAGAGCTTGAATGGGTCATTCAAGAGGTTAGAGTGCAAAATTAAATGATGTATAAAAACAAAAACTGCGCACAACCTATAAAGGTTGTGCGCAAGTAAAGTGGCCCTCATATGTGTCCATTGGTGTGTAGTCATGGAGGAATTACGTGTTGTTAGTCATGGTGTGTCTTTGGGCATATAGGAGGACTACTGTATAAGATATTGTGACCATATACATTAGGTTTATACGGGTGTAAAAAATGATTAAATCTTTTGTTTTTTTAGAACTTTTCTATAACGGCGTTGTGATAACCAAAAAACGGAAGAGATTATTAACGCCCCGAGAGCCAAGGCTGATAAAACACCCCATTCAAATATTGCTGAACGACTCCATAAATAAACAGACGTAATGACATAAAGGAAGATGAACACATATAGCATATTGATTTGTGGAAAGAACACTTGAAAAACAGCTGTTATAATTAACGCATTTAAAAGCAATACAAACATAAAAATTCCAAAATTAATAACCATAAATTCACTTCCTTTTTTTTACGTTAGACAGTATTTTAATTCAAATTAAAATGTGCCTATACACTTAAAAAAATAAGCTATATACACAATATATAAAATGGGAGTGACATTTGTGCCTTTAGTGAAGGCTATAAATAGGAGGTGGTGTATGTAATGCCTAGAGGAAAAGAACTCGAACAGCTACCTATGGCGAATACTCTCCCGGGAATGGGTGACGACCAAAGTAAGATGAATCGTACTAATCTAAATGGAATCCTTCGTGAAGATACTCCTAGACCTGGTGAAATGAACAAACAGAAACAACAAAAATAGGGGGAGCAGCATCCCCCTATAACTATCCTATTCAAGCCTATTTATTTTAAGCCCTTAAAATATTTTTTTCTCGCCTATAAAGCATTATTTCTGTAGGCTAAATAATGCTAATACCAAGCTACTATTTCAAACTAAAAAGTGTCCCCTTACTTCCCGACACCATTTCCATTTCTCTTGCTCCTAATCTCCATTGTCTGCTTAAACATTTGATGACCAAATACGGCAACTCCTGCTGCTATAATGCCATTCACGACCGCCTTAACCGTAAACCCAAATGCAAAAGTACCAAATAGAATAGCAAATATTAATAAGATCCAAATGATGGACCAGCTCGGAATTCGTGGAGTTTGTTTTAATGCGTATCCTAAAACCCATAGGGCAGGGACAAGCATATAGTAATTCTCATTTAAAAATTGCAATAAATCCAAGTTTCTACACCTCCTAAAACAGCTTGTATACCACATCATATGAAAGATTGTGTCTTATTGACTGTTTTTCTGTACTAGCTTGAGGAGAAAGGTAGAAAATTGTTGAAAAGTTTATTGTTATAATTTTTAGAAAATATTGACTTTTAATTTTCACTTTCTTTATGATGAATATGTAGGACTAGATCATAAAGGAGGGAACGCTAGATGAATTCACTTTGGTTAGCAATCATTGGAATGACGGTCTTTGCGATAGGCTACCGCTTTTATTCAAAATGGGTAGCAGAAAAGATTTATCGACTAGACCCTAATTATGTTACCCCTGCCCATCAGTTCAATGATGGAGTGGACTTTGTTCCAACGAAGAAGACGGTACTATGGGGACACCACTTTACTTCTGTTGCGGGTGCAGCCCCCATTGTTGGTCCAGCAATCGCTGTTTATTGGGGATGGCTACCAGCATTTCTATGGGTTATTCTTGGAACGGTCTTTGCTGCTGGAGTTCATGACTTCGGAACATTAGTTTTATCCGTTAGAAACAAAGGTCAATCGGTTGGTACGATCACTAGTAAGCTCATTGGAAAACGAGCAAAAATGATGTTCTTATTTATTATTCTAATTTTAGTATTAATGGTTAACGCTGTATTCGCTTGGGTTATCTCAAACTTATTTATTAAGTTCCCAGCAAGTGTTTTACCAATCTTCATTGAAATTCCACTAGCGATTTGGATAGGATATGCGGTTTATAAAAAGAAAAAATCCATGCTTATACCTTCAGTAATTGCACTTATCGTCATGTACGGAACTGCTGTATTATCCAGTATTTATCCTTCTTTACAAATTGACTTAGTTAAATACTTTGGCGGGGCAGAAAGTACCGTTCTATTCGGACTTGATGGGGTCGCCATGTCGTTCTTTGTATGGATTATCGTCTTGATGGTATACTGCTACATTGCATCCACTCTACCTGTATGGAAACTACTTCAACCCCGTGATTACATTAACTCACATCAATTAGTCGTAGGATTAGTCATTTTATACGCTGGACTTGTGTTTTTACAACCAAAATTAACGGCTCCAGCTACGAATGCTGCAGCTGATGTTTCATGGTTCCCGCTACTGTTCATAACCATTGCGTGCGGTGCCATCTCTGGTTTCCACGGACTCGTATCTTCTGGAACATCTTCTAAGCAGCTGGATAAAGAAACGGATGCACGTTTCGTCGGTTATTTAGGAGCAGTAGGAGAAGGAATTTTAGCATTAGCGGCCATTATTGCCGTTGCTACTGTTTTTGCTACAAAAGGGGAATTTTTAAACGCGTATGAAAGCTTTGCTGCTGCTAGTGCTGGGGGGCTAGGAAACTTTATTAACGGTGCGGCTGCTTTAGCAACGGGAATTTGGATTCCAGCCGATATTGCCAAAACGATCGTATCTGTTATTGTCGTAAGTTTCGCGGCTACTACACTTGATACATCTGTACGTTTAATGCGCTATATCATCGCTGAAATTGGAAGCGAATACAATTTTAAACCACTTACTAAAACACATGTTGCTACATCTGTTGCCGTTGTAGCAAGTGCTGCCCTAGTTTTACTTCCAAAGGGTCCGAACGGTTTCGGTTCAGGTGGATATTTACTATGGCCATTATTCGGTACGAGTAACCAATTATTAGCGGGAGTAAGTTTACTTCTCATTTCCATTTGGTTAAAACGACAAGGACGGAACTATCTCGTCACCTTTATCCCAATGATCTTCGTTTTCTTTATGACTCTATGGGCGATGATTCAGCAAGTAGTGTTTACTTGGTCAGGTTTAGGGACCCAAGATGCAAATATGCTTCTCTTTATTCTTGGGGGCTTAATTTTAATCTTTGTGTTCTGGATCATTTTAGAAGCTATCTCCGCCTTTAATAAAAAAGAACCACCATCCATCACTCACAATATGTAAAGGGAGGGAGACCGGAATGTTTCGGTCTCTGTTCCTATTCTAAAAAGGAGTTCTACTCAAAATGACATTGTTTGATTTATTAAAAAAAGTCATCCAAACATATGATGAAATATTAAGCCAACCACATCGAGCAGAGTTAGCTAGAGAAATAAGGGACGAAGAGGACCTTTTTATGCTTCTATGCTTTTCTGAAATGCTCGGAATTCCTAATCCGGCCTTTTATTACACACTAGAATTGTATCCTCTAATTATCGAAAGATTTCATGAATGGCATATAAGAATGGGTATGGAAAAATCACCATTAGATGGTGTTCGATGCTGCTAGGGAGGCTATCATTATGACATTTTTACATAAAAAGATTTATTTTGTAGGCGGAAAAGGTGGAGTGGGGAAAAGTACCTCATCGGCTGCTTTAGCTTATCTACTATCAAAAGAAGGTAAAAAGGTTCTTTTAATATCAACAGATCCCGCTCACAATACAGGTGATTTATTTCATGTGAACTTAAGTGGGGAAATTACGCCTGTGTTACCAAGTTTAGATATCCTTGAAATCAATTCAGAGCAAGAATCTAAAAAGTATATTGAATCTGTAAAAGAAAATATTAGAGGACTTGTAAAAGCAACCATGATTCAGGAAGTACACCGTCAAATTGAATTGGCTGCGACTTCACCTGGAGCAGAAGAGGCTGCATTATTTGACCGGATCACCTCCATTATTTTAGAAGAGAGCCGCAACTACGATTCAATCGTTTTTGATACCGCTCCAACCGGGCATACCCTTAGACTATTAACTTTACCCGAATTGATGGGAGTTTGGATGGACGGCTTACTTCAAAGAAGACAAAAAGTGAACGAGAACTACAACCAGTGGATGAACGACGGGGACCCTATTGAAGACCCAATCTATGAAAAACTTCAAGAACGAAAAACCAAGTTTATGAGAGTAAGAGAAATTCTCCTGAATCAAGAAACAACAGAATATATTTTTGTTTTAAACGCTGAAAGACTACCTATCTTAGAAACTCATAAGGCTATTCAAACGTTACGTCAACATCAACTAAATGTAAACACCGTAATCGTGAACAAGTTGATTCCTGAAGAGGCGGATGGATCGTTTATGGCAAAAAGAAGGGAAAATGAACAATCCTATAAGCGTGAAATTGAGGAAACATTCAGTGAGCAAAAAAAGGTTCTCATTCCTTTATTGGAGCATGATATCTCAACGTTGGACCATGTGCGAGTGTTTTCGAATTTTATAGAAAAGGCTGTAAAATAGGGCTGTATAAAAAAAGAGAGAAGGAAATCATCCTTCTCTCTAAAGAAAGTAAGTCACAATATGCGTTAATAATCCACTCATGAGAACATAAAATAACATCGGCCCGAGTGTATATCGAATGATCGTACCTTCTTTCCCAACAAGTCCAACGACGGATGCTGCAGCTACTACATTGAGTACACAAACCATATTCCCTGCATTTGCCCCGAGCACTTGGGCAGAGAGAATGTTAATGGGATTTACGGCAATTTGCTCCGCTACGCTAAACTGGAATAAAGCAAACATCATATTAGAGAAGGTAGCACTTCCAGAAATAAAAGAACCAAGTGCCCCGATTAAAGGTGCTACGATAGGCCAAGCCCCTCCGACTCCATTTGAAATAAGGGAAGCGAGCTCCATCGGCATGCTCATCAGATCTGCCCCATTCACTCCCGAATTGATAAAAATCCTCACCATAGGTACAGCTGTCCCAAGTGCAATCGCACTTCCTCCCAATGTCAGTAAGGATGTATGAAACGTCTTTTTGACAATAACCTTGTTCATCCCATGAACAAAAATGGTGATTAGGACAACAAGGATAAAAATAGTCCCTGGTAAATAGAAAGGCTCAAATTTACTACTGATTCCTGTCCCCAAAATATCCGTCATACCAATCTTCACACTTTGTAGCCAAGCTTTAATGGGTAAAACTTTTAAACGTGTGAGGACTAATAAGACAGCTACTAAAATATACGGGACCCAAGCACGTAACAAAGACATTTGTTTTGCCTCAGCGAGATCTTCTACCAAATCATTCGTATCATTTCCATGGAAATCCCAAGTGTTTTTAGGAATAAACCAGCCTTTTTTTGTGATTGGAATGATGATGACTAAACCTATTAATCCTCCTATTAAAGAAGGAAAATCAGGACCTAGCAAATGGGCAGCGAAATAGGCAGGGATGGTAAAGGAAAATCCTGCAACAAGAGCAAATTTCCAAACCTCTAAGCCTTCTCTCCAAGATTTATTTTTCCCAAAGAATCTAGTCAGTAGGGCCACAATAATGAGTGGTATAAATGTACCGATGAATAAATCAATCGTAACCGCTGTTTCAGCTGTTTCTTTTAGCAGGTTCTCAAAAGGAACAGGTCCAATGAATTCGGCAACCTGTGGGGCTAGTGAAGCTCCTTCTTGAAGACCTTGGTTAATTCCTACTAATATAGGCGTTCCTACTGCTCCAAAGGTAACTGCACTGGAATCTGCCACAAGTGCGGTTACAACAGCGGCAAGTGGAGGGAAGCCAAGGGCAACTAAAATAGGTGCGGCAATTGCTGCTGGAGTACCAAAACCGGCAGCTCCCTCAATAAAGGATCCGAATAGCCAGGCGATAATAATCGCTTGAATCCGTTTATCAGGAGTAATGTTCGTAAAACCGTTTCGAATCGTATTCATTGCTCCACTTAATGACAGTGTATTTAAGAGAAGAATGGCACCAAATACAATCCAAAGGATCGAAACAGCAATAATGAGTCCTTCTATCGTAGCTGCAGCCACTCGAGTAAAATCCATTCTCCAAATAAAAATGGCTAAAAGGGCTGTTGTGATAAAACTAATGGGCATTGCTTTTGAAGAAGGCAGCCTAAAAACAACAAGAAATAAAAAGACAGCTAGAATAGGGGTTAAAGCCGTGATTAATTGCATAATGTTCATATTTTTCACCTTACATTTGATTGGTTAAATCTTGATAGTAGTAATGATATAAGGCCTCCAAAGGAATTAAATTTTTCTAGAACCACTAGAAATGAAGCTTATGTTTGTGCAATCGATTGCTTTCCTTAGAACAAATAAATTTTAACATGATTGTTTTAAGACTAGAGGGTGGATTCTTTAAAATTATTTGACACTGAACTTAGCTAACCTTTTTCAAAATCTAACATCTAAAAATTTATTATCCCCAATTTAAAATTCACCATGTCCGATTTCGCCATTTTTCCGTATAAAGAAGGTGAGAGGAAGGAGGTGAACACAATGGCACAACAAATGATTCTAAGTTCCAAACTACGTTTAGTCTTTGATGGTGGGATGGACGATAATGGTAAAACAATCTACAAGAATAAAACGTATTCAAACATCCGTAGAGAGGCTACAGCCGATCAGTTACTTCAAGCGGGACAAGCCCTTGCTAACTTAAGTGTAAATGCGTTAGTGAGTGTGGAAAGAACAGACAATTTTGAAATTGTAAACTAAGTGGTTTTAACAATAAATAAGGGAGGAGGTGAAGGGAATGGCTAAAACGCTAGAATTAGTATTTCTAACGGAAACAGGTGCGACTTCAAGTATTATGGTCGATTTTCCTAAAGAACCGGTTAATCCGGTAGAGGTGAAAGCTGCAATGGATGCAATCATCACTTCAGATGCATTTTTTAGCACAAAAGGGAAATTAGTAGAATCAAAGGGTGCTAAAATCATTGAGCGAAATGTGACCGAGTACGAATTGTAATCCCAGGATCTAGAGCCGGTTTCGATTGTTGAACCCGGCTCTTTTGACAGTGTAAATGTCGAAACTTGTAAATATGTCAATAATCTAGAACAAATGATTAAATCAGAACAGGAGGCGAAAAAGCTAATGGATCAGTTCATTCCCCTCATTAGTGAGGTAGGCTTTCCGGTTGTAGTCACACTATACTTGCTCCATCGAATTGAAGCAAAGTTAGATGTGGTTGTCCAGTCCATTCAAGGTCTTCCAGAACGATTGAATGGTCAATGAAGATGAGAGAAATAATGGGTATTTTTGTCGTAAATCGTAGGAATTTGAAGAGAAAAAAACCGTCTAAACATGCATGAATATTGGGTTTATCGCCTTGACACAAGTCTTTGTATGATGATAAATTTAGGTTAGCCGTTATGCATCGTGTTATGTATTTGCAAGACTTGGTTCAAACGCTTTATAGCAAGTTTGGAAGAGTAATTGAAAGAATGCTAAACGTTGTAAATGGTGAAATTTACACATGGCTGATTTTGGCCAATAGGAGGATTATTTTCTATGAAAAACGGTAAAGTAAAATGGTTCAACGCTGAAAAAGGTTTCGGATTTATCGAAGCTGAAGACGGAAACGATGTATTCGTACATTACTCAGCAATCCAAACTGAAGGATTTAAAAGTCTAGAAGAAGGTCAAGAAGTATCTTTTGAAGTTATTGAAGGTGCTCGTGGACCACAAGCTGCTAACGTAACTAAAAAATAATCGCTTACTAATGAATCCTACAGCTCAACCACACCGGTTGGGCTGTTTTATTTTTGCATGAAACTTTACTAGACTTTCCTATTTCTGCGATAATTTCTACTGAGGTGTAGTCATGAATCTTTATGTAAAATCCATTTTTCATCAACTACAAGTGGCAAACGAAAGTCTACTAGAATTAATGGGTCAAATCGATGTGAATCTTTTAGATGAAAAGACTGATGAAAATAAGCGAACGATTAGAGAGCTATTAGCACATATAGTTGTTATTTACGCAGCGGACTATTATATTATGGAAGGCTCAACACAAGAAGAAATGAACGATTTTTATAAAAATCATATTCCTTATTCAATAGAAGAAATGAGATTAGAATTGGACAGGAATTTTAATTTTTTACGAGAACAAGTATCAACATTCTCAGAGCAAGATTTAACTGAATTAAAAACCTCCTGGTGGGGAGTCACGTATTCACGGTTTGAGTGGTTGGTTGAAATCGTTGCACATATTTACCACCATCGAGCACAGTTGCATACGATGCTCATTGAAATAGGGACACATCCACAAGTACGATTATTTGAATAACTTTTTCTAACATTTGTAAAAGTCATACGAACATTTGGTCTGGTATAATGATAGAATATTTAATAGAGTAGATATTTTAAAGAGGTGAGTAGCTTGAAGTTTATTCATACGGCCGATTGGCACTTGGGGAAGCTGGTGCACGGAATTTACATGACAGAAGATCAGCGAGAAGTGTTAAATCAATTTGTTCAATTAGTAGAAGAAGAAAAGCCAGATGCTGTGGTCATTGCTGGTGATTTGTATGACAGATCCGTACCACCGACAGACGCGGTTGAATTGCTTGATGAAGTACTATTCAAAATCAATGTCGAGTTAAAAACACCTGTTGTTGCAATTGCGGGAAATCATGATAGCGCAGAACGTCTTCATTTTGGAAGCTCATGGTATCGCAACAGCCATTTTTATTTAACAGGGAAAATCCAAAACGAATTTAAGCCCGTTCAAATTAATGGTGTGAATTTTTACCTCGTTCCATATGCGGAGCCTGGAAATGTACGTCACGCTTTAAATCGAGAGGGTGTGAATAGTCACCAAGAAGCGATGAAAGCGATTATAGGAAAAATCGAAGAAAATTTGAATCCGAATGAACCGAACGTTTTTGTTGGACATGCCTTTGTACTAGGAGGCAATACGACTGATTCTGAACGTACGCTTTCCGTTGGTGGTTCGGGGTGTGTAACGCAAGATTTATTTGCTCCATTTTCCTATACAGCATTGGGTCACTTACATAGTCCAGATGCGATTAAACATGACAAAATCTTTTATTCTGGCTCTCTATTAAAGTACTCATTTTCTGAAGCGAAGCAGCGTAAATCGGTTTCTATTGTAGAAATGAAAGAGAATGGAACCTTTGATATTCGCTATCGTTCCTTAGCACCAAAGCAAGACATGAGAGAGCTATCCGGGTACCTAGAGGAGCTTCTTGATACGAGTTTTTATGAAAAGGAAAAGGTAGATGATTATTTAAAAATCACTCTTCATGATGAAGGGGCGCTCCTGGATCCGATTGAAAAACTACGTCAAGTGTATCCAAATGTACTACATCTAGAGCGTAAATTAGTGTTAAAGGATATGAAGGATAAAAAATCTTTTACATCGGTTCGAGAAGAAAAGAAATCGGAACTAGAATTGTTTGAACAATTTTACACAGAAATGACTACTGCTGAGTTTACTGAAGACAAAAAGGAAGTCATGACAGAGGTTATTGAAAAGGTGCTTCAAGAGGAAGGTGACCGCCGATGAGGCCGATAAAGCTTTCGATGCAAGCATTTGGACCTTATGCAGGAGTAGAAATGATTGACTTTACCTCGCTTGGAAACCGGACGATGTTTGTTATTTCAGGTAAAACTGGTTCAGGGAAGACTACGATTTTTGATGCCATTAGTTATGCTATTTACGGGAAAGCAAGTGGGGAAGACCGAAGCGGACCGGAACTAAGAAGTCAATTTGCGAAAGATGAGCTGTTAACAGAAGTTAGTTTGCAATTTTCCCTCCGAGGCAAAAATTATTTTATTACTCGTTCTCCTCAACAAGATAAAAAGAAAGAACGAGGAGATGGCGTAAGGACAATCGGAGCGAAAGCTGAACTTTACGTCTTTAACGATGTAGGTGAAAAACTTCTTCTAGCAGCAAATGTACGTGATGTGGATGAAAAAATTAAAGAAATTATGTTAATTGACAGCAATCAGTTCAGACAAATTTTAATGATTCCACAAGGGGAGTTCCGTAAGCTTTTAACATCAGATAGTAAAGATAAAGAAGTTATTTTACAAAGATTGTTTCATACAGAAATATATAAAAAGGTTGAAGAAAAGTTAAGAATAGAAGCAACAGAGCTGAAAGTGGCTGTTGAAAAGCAAGTGGAAGACCGACATTCTGCGATTAAGCGAATTCATGCCCTTTATTCGGATGAACTGAAGAATTATGTGGAAGCGAACAGTGTAAATGATACATTGATTTTTCCATTGCTATTAGATGAACTTACATTGATGAGTGAGCAATTAACGAAGTTAGCTGAAGAAGTGGCAAAAAAGCAAGCTTCACGAGATCAGCTTCAGCAAAAATTGTTTGAAGCCGAAAATTTAGCGAAGCAATTAAAGTCTAGAGAAGAGTTAGGCTTAAGAAAACAGCAACTTGAAGCAGACAAAGAGGTTTACCAATTAAAAGAGCAAGAAATCGTTTCAGCTCAAAAGGCAGCCCTACTCGCTCAACAAGAAGAGCTTTGTCATCGTCTAAAAAGAGAATTGGACGAAGGAAATAAAGATTTAGAGGCAAGAAAAAGTCATTTAGAATCTTTAACTCTTTTATTAAAAAGTCGTGAAGAAGCATGGTTAAAAGAGAAAGACCGAGAAGATGAACGCAAATCAGCTCAAGAAGCGGTCAATCAGTTACAGCATATGAAGGAAGATGTTCAATCCTTTGCTGTTATCCAAAAAGAAGTGAGCCATTTAGAAAAAGAACTAAATGAAACAAAGACGTTAAAGAGTTCCTCTGAGGATCGACTGAAGAGAATTGAAGAGGCACTTCAATCACTAGCGGAAGAGAAAAGCATGATTGAAAAAAGTCAGCTTACCTTTTTGGAAAACGAACGGAAAGTCGAGAAATATTCTAGTGAGCTTGATTTATTAGTGAAACTAGAAAAACAGATGGAGCGTCAAAAAGTAGCTACACAAACATTATCCGTTAGATCGGGGATATTTAATCAAGTCGATTCAAGGCTAAAGGACGCTAAGATTCTACTAGAAGACTTAGAAAATAAATGGTTGAAGGGACAAGCGTCCATTTTGGCCAGTCACCTTCACGACGGGGAAGCATGTCCGGTATGTGGTTCGGAACAGCATCCTCATTTAGCTACTTCCTTAGGTGCTGACATTCCAACAGAAGAGGATTTAAAGGCTGCTAAAAAGCAAGGTGCTGAGCTTGAGTTAGAGAAATCTCGTGCTGAGTCCGCCTTGTATGAGGCCCGTTCAGAAGTTTCCACTGTTGATATGGCCGTACAAGAATTAGCGGATGAAATCAAAAAGGGAAGAGAACATTTTACTCTAGATGAACTATCTACCGTTAAAAATACGGTGATCAGCCAAAGAGATGAGTTACTGGGGACTCAAAAAGAGCTGCAGGCTAAGATGTTAAAACTGGAGAAAATCAACGCCAACCTTGAAAAGGGACAAAAAGAAAAAGAGCTAGCTGCGAATTTCATTCATGAGTTAACGGAAAAGCTAAACAACCAGACGATTGCCTTTACTGAAAAAAATACAAATTTAAATCGTATGCTAACTAGCTTACCTGAGCATTTACGTTCGGTGGAGGCTTTTGAGTTAGAGTGGAAAAAAGCGACTGTACGCCATGAGACATTATTAAAGCTGTTAGAACAAACTCAAAAAGAATTTCAGGAAACGGCAAAGGAACACGCTTCAAAACAGGAAGGTTACAACACGGTTTCCCAATTTGTTAAAGAGAAAGAACAAGCGCTAAATGTTGAAAAAGCCGCTTTTGTTGAAAAGATGTCCTCTCAAGGATTTGAGAACTATGGATCTTATCACGGAGCAAAGAGAAGCGATTCACAGATTCAACAATTAGAAATGCAAATTCGCAGGTACCGTGAGGAACTAAGATCCGTTACCGACCGTTTTAACGAGTTGACGCTGTTGCTTCAAGATGCAAAAGAGCCTGATTTAGAGGGATTAAATGCGGCATTTGCTGAAGCAAATAAAGAAATAACAGAATTAAATGAGCAGTACAACCAATTATTTATGAAAAAACGTGATAATGAAGATGTTCGAGATAAAATTACTTCTATTAATGAACATATTAAAACATTAGAAGATCGATACAAGCTCGTTGGACACTTATTTGAAATCGCTAAGGGACAGAACACGTACCGAGTTACATTTGAACGATTTGTTTTAGCCGCATTTTTAGATGACATTTTACAAAATGCAAACGGTCGACTATCCAAAATGACGAGCGGAAGATACCAACTTTTAAGAAAAACAGACCGATCGAAGGGTAATGTACAAAGTGGGCTGGAATTGCTTGTATTTGACCAATATACCGGTCAAGAGAGACACGTCAAAACATTGTCTGGTGGGGAAAGCTTTAAGGCGGCACTTTCCCTTGCATTAGGACTAGCAGATGTCGTCCAGCAATACGCGGGTGGAGTTTCTCTAGAAACGATGTTCATTGACGAAGGATTTGGAACACTAGACCCGGAATCATTAGATCAAGCCATTGAAGCATTAATCGATATCCAAAGCAGTGGTCGTCTTGTCGGAATCATCTCCCACGTACCAGAGTTGAAAGAACGAATTGATGCTAGATTAGAAGTGTACTCGGCTCAAACAGGTAGTAGGACAGAATTTGTGTTTATGAATTAAGGGAAGAGGCAAAGTCTAGAGGGACTTTGCCTCCTTTTTTTTGAAAAAAACTCCTATTTACTCGCCCAAATTCAAGATTGCCAAACTCTACTTGCGTAGGCAAATACAATTTATACGAAACTTCCTATCTACCATCATCTCCCAAACATGTTATGATAAATGTACAAATTTTCTTACAAAAAGGATGACATAATTATGACTCAAAAAATAGCTTTATCATGGAGCGGTGGGAAAGATAGCTGCTTAGCTTTACATACACTTATGGAACAAGGTTACGAGGTGGTCTCTCTTGTTACGACAGTACCAAAGGAGTTAGGGAGGACTTTTGCTCATGGTGAGAGAACGGAATTAATCAAGTTACAAGGAGAGTCTTTAAATATTCCCGTTCATTTTATAGAATGCCAGTTTGAGAGTTATACTGAAAACTTCTTCGATTCTCTAAAAGAGCTTAAACAGACACACGGTATAACAGGGATTGCCTACGGAGATTTATATTTAGATGAACATAGAGATTGGGGAGAGAAAGTAGCAGACCAGGCCAACTTAACAGCCATTTACCCACTTTGGATGAAAAAAGAAGACTCTCTGTCTGCTCTAGAAAAGTTTGTACAGTCTGGTTATCAAGCAGTCGTGATTCGTGTTCGAGAAGATGTATTGGATGACACGTGGTTAGGTAAACCACTTGACGAAAAATTCCTTGAAGAAATTCAACTAAATACGGAAGTATGTCCTATGGGGGAAGCGGGGGAATATCACACATTCGTGTATGACGGACCCCTTTTTACAAAAAGAATTGAACTGCAGGAGCCTAGCTTCATAGCTTTAGAAACCACCAAGAGGTTAGAATTTAGACACTTTCAACTGATAGAAAAATAAAGTTGTAAAGGAGAGGGGGACACAATGAGCTTATTTGGTCATTCATACGATACGTACCCATTTGAAATTTTTTCTTTGTATCACCTTGTGACCCTAGCTGTATTTCTACTCATATCCATACTGATATACGTGTACCGAACCCCATTATCTAAGTATGAAAAAACCGTCCGGTATACGATGTTCATTTTGCTTTTCGGTTTGGAAGCCTTGTATCATATATGGCTTTTCAAGGGAGGAGTTTGGGATCTGTCATTCACGCTTCCGCTCCAACTCTGTTCAATCAGTTTACTTTTATGTTGTGTGCTCCTTATAACGAACTCAAAAGTACTTTTTCAAATCGTCTATTTTTTGGGAATAGCCGGAGCTCTGCAAGCGTTAGTTACCCCTGAGCTTTTTTTAGGGTTTCCGCATTTTCGATTTATTCAATTTTTCCTTACTCATATGCTTATCATTTGGGTTGCTCTTTTTTATGTATTTGTTCATAAGTACAAACCGACATGGAGAGGACTACTGCAAGCTTTTTTATTTTTAAATGTTGCAGCAGCGGTTGCTTATCTAGCCAATAAATTAACACTAGGAAACTACATGTTTCTCGCACAAAAGCCTACAAACGCTTCTCTATTAGACTACCTTGGTCCATATCCATATTATATTCTCTCGTTAGAAGCAATTGCTTTTACTTTGTTTGTTATGATGTTCCTTCCTTTTTGGTTACGTGAAAGAATGAAAATGAGACAAGAGTCTTACTATTAGAAAGGTGAGGAATAACTAAAGTGGAGAGAGCTTAAGAAGCAAACGTGCTTGAAAACATTAGAAGGAGCGGAAGCAGTGAAAAAATCCAAAATCGGAATCGACGCAGGTGGTTCTCTTATCAAATTGTGCTATGAGCAAAAGGGAAAGCTTCATTTTAAAAAATATGACTACACACAAGTGGAATCCGCTATCGAGTGGTTGAAGTTTCTCGCTCCACATAGTCAAGTGAGATTAACAGGTGGAAAAGCAGGAGTTATTCAACAGACATTTTTACCAGAAGCTCGTATCATCCCAGAGTTTACAGCCACATGCGAAGGAGCCCAGTTCCTTAACAAGCAATCCACACTTCCTATAAAAGGCCCATTCCTTTTAGTTAATATCGGAACAGGTACCTCTTGGTTTTTAATCAATGGAGATCACTACGAAAGAGTGTTAGGTAGTGGAATGGGTGGAGGGACATTTGTTGGATTAGGGAATGTAATCTCAAACGAACGAGATTTTTTTAAATTAAATCAACTCTCGAGTCTAGGAAATAAAAATAATGTGGATTTGCTAGTGAAAGATATTTACCACCCGCTAGAACCACCGATAAATGGAGATTTAACCGCTAGTAATTTCGGGAAAGTGGCTGACATTAAACCTGAAGATGGCATCGCAGCATTAAGCAACCTGATGGCCGAGACCCTAATCTTATTAACCATGCAAACAGCAAAATTACATAAAGTGAACGAAATCGTTTATATTGGAAATACATTAATAGGAAATTCCCTATTAAAAACAACTCTTGAATCTTACACAACAGCGTTAGGGTTCTCTGCCTACTTTTTAGAGAATGGAGAATTTAGTGGTGCGGTGGGAGCTTTCATGGCAGATTGACATTACGTAGCTTGAACAAAATGAACATTCAAGCTACATTAGATAGAGGAGAAACATAGAAGAAGGTGTCAGTTTTGAATAAAAGGTATTTTACGATCGGAATGGCAGGACATATCGACCATGGGAAGACAACGTTAACGAAAGCATTAACGAATATAGATACCGATCGATTAAAAGAAGAAAAAGAAAGACAAATTTCGATAGAATTAGGGTTTGCTCCCTTATACGATGACGACGAAATCCAAGTTTCCGTCATTGATGTTCCAGGTCATGAGCGCTTTATCCGTCAGATGATTGCCGGTGTCGCAGGAATTGATTTAGTGGTTCTAGTTGTTGCCGCTGATGAAGGGGTCATGCCACAAACGAAGGAACATTTGGAAATCCTCGGTTTCCTCGGAATAAAAACAGGTTTAGTTGCCATCACGAAGATTTCAAAAGTTGATGAAGAATTTATTGACCTTGTACATGAAGATATCTTTGAAGAATTGAAAGGGACCGTTTTTGAACATTCCCCTTACGTCTTAGTGGACAGTCTTGAGCATAAAGGAATTGAAGAGCTGAAAACCCTTATTTTACATACGTTAAAAGAACAAAATATGCGCGATGCAAAAGGCCCTTTTCGTTTGCCAATCGATCAAGTATTTACCGTGAAAGGTCAAGGGACGGTTGTTCGGGGTACCGTGTATGAAGGAATGGTAGAGGAAGGACAAACTCTAAAAGTCATGCCTACTGGGTTAACGGTAAAAGCCCGTCAATTACAAGTCCATCACCAGCCTGCGGAAAGAGCCTACGCTGGTCAAAGAGCTGCCATTAATTTGGCCGGTGTGGATAAGGACGAGCTAGAAAGAGGAGATGTCTTAGTTTCCTCGGAGCATTTTATCGTAACAAGAACGATTGATGTGGCCATTCGTGTAGTTGAAAATCTTGAATACTTGATTAAACAACGAATGCCGATTAAATGCCATATTGGAACGGCAGAAGTCATGGGTAGAATCGTCTTTTTTGACCGTAATGAGCTGAAAGAAGAGAATGGCGAGATTCTTTGCCAACTCCGTTTAGATGAGGAAATTGTAACGAAGCGGGGAGACCGATTTATTTTAAGACGCCCAAGTCCTCAAGAAACGATTGGTGGAGGATGGGTCATTGATCCAAAAGGGGAAAAGTATCGTTTCGGTGAGAAAACGATTGAAAGCTTAGAAAGTAAGAAAGAAGGGTCTTCTTCTGATCGAATCATCGCAGCATTAGTTGAAGGAAAGAGTTTGACCATCGACGAGTTAATGAAACGAACAGCCTTAACGGAAGAAGTACTGAAAGATGAGTTGTTAGCAGCTCCATTCCATTTATATAACGGAAAAGAATACGCATTAACGAGAGTTATGGAAGAAATCGAAGAAGATTTATATGATCGATTGAGAGACTATCATCATCAATATCCAATGAAACAAGGATTAAATAAAGCCGAACTTCTTCAAGCGCTTCAGAAAAACTATCCAAAATCGCTACTTGATTATGTAGTGGAACAAGCGGTTTTAAAACAAACATTCAAGAGGAAAGGTCAGTATGTTTCCACGGGAGATTTTGAACCACATGTTCCAGAAAGCTGGCAGAAACGCACGGAAAATATGCTAGATGCTCTTAAACAAGATAAACTAAAGGCAGAATATTTAACCGACTATATAAAAAAAGCAGGAATCCCTGATCACCTTGTGCCTGATTTGAAAAGATTTTTAGAAGAAAGCAACCAGGTCGTTTCATTGGATGATAAATTCTACTACCATGAGAATGTTTTTTCTGACGCAGTCACTCAACTGAAGCAAGGGACAGGATCCGAGTTCGAAGTAGGGCAAGCGAAAGAAATCCTAGGACTTTCCCGAAAATACATGATTCCCTTTCTAGAAAGACTAGACGCAATGGGATTGACAGATAGAGTAGAAAACAAGCGGGTTTGGAAGATAAAGTAAAAAGAATCGAGTAAATTTTACTCGATTCTTCTAATTTAACGATTAATAAAACGCTTCAGCGTACTAATAGCATGAAGGTGTAAACCTTCATGATAAAGGGAAAAGTTAATAAATTCCCCAATCGTACTCAATGTGACTCCACTGCTTGTAGTATAAGGTCTCTCTACAGATTCATTTAATCGACCCTTTAAAGATTCTTGGATACGCTTTGGTTGCTCTTCAAGAAGAACGAGTAATTCACTTAGTGTTGGAACTTCCTCATTCCAATCAGCTGGCTTTGTTCCTCTGCCAAATAAGCGATCAAAGTTTTCTGGTAAATTCATTGGTTCCCCTGAAAAGAAGAATGCAAATCTTTCTTGAACTAAGTAAATATGACCTAGGTTCCACTTAATATGATTGTTAAAACCCTCTGGAATCTTAACGACCGTTTCCTCAGTCAAATCTTTAACAGCATTGACCGTCAGTTGTCGTACAATTTCTAGCTGTTTAAGCACTACTTGTTCCATAAAAACCCTCTTCTCACTTATGATTTTGAAAAATCTTCCTAATAAGTAGTTTACTATATTAAGAGGAAAAGGAGGAGTAGAGTGACTTAAAGTCATCATGTAAATTTTCGACCTTTTTCTCAATTTAATTGACATATTATACTTTAAATTGTATATTCTCTATCAAGTGATAGATTTATGATTTAGGAAGTGGAAAACATGAGGCACAAGCGAAGAGATGGAATAGAGACTAGACACTTGATTGTTAAAGTTTCACGGGATTTATTTATGGAGCTTGGATATCGAGCCGTTTCTACTAGAAAAATTGCTACTGCTTGTCAAATCACACAACCCACTCTATATCATTATTTTGAAAATAAAGAAGCCATTTATCTAGAAGTTCTTAGAACCGAGCTATTGGAAACAAAAAACCAGTTAGATCAAGTGATTTCAAATCATGAGGATCTTGAAGAATGTTTATTTCAAATTTCGTATCACCTTTTACTTCATGTACCTAAGGATTTAAGCCAAATGGAACATGATATTCGCCATGAATTAGCTGAGCAGCATAGAGGAATGATTTTTCAGTGGTGGCAAGCCGCTTACTTAACTCCTATTTCAACCGTATTAGAAAAAGGAATGAATAAAGGGGAGATTAGACATCCTTCTGAATATCATACCACCGTTGATTCATTATCGATGCTTTTGCTAAATTTAATTAAAGCATACCCGCCTTCAGATCCGAGTTCGCCTGAAATACAGATAGAAAAGCGAGCAGAAGAACAGGCAAGATTATTCACCAATATCCTTTTATATGGTTTGGCTCCAAAATAAGCAGGCAAATCATATTTATTTGATCAAAACTTATCATTTGATAGATATCTGAAAATTTATAAAAGGGATGAGAAATTGTATGCAAATACCAAAAGAATTAATGGAACTGATTGGAGATTTAGTGTTAAGTTACAAGCTTGGTACACCCTATCCCTTTGAAATGCAATTCGAAAGTGGTGGTCTGACTGTGGAGTGCCCATGGAGACTCCATCGAGCAGGAGAGACGGTACTAGGTTATACAGATCTACGCAACTCGGTAAAACTTGAAGAAGTAGCGTGTGTATTAGATAGCCTGCTCTATAAAAAAATCATAGATATTAAGTTTTATAGTGATGTCAATGTCTTGTGTATCATTTTTGAAGAGGGATATCAAGTAGACCTTTTTCATGATAGTTTACAATACGAAGGTTGGGAAGTGTACACAAATTCAGGATTTACTTTTATATCATAGACATTAAAATCAGGTAAATAACCTACTTAGAGAAGTCAGGTATCCAAGGGGGATACCTGACTCATCAATCAAATTTCAATAATAATCGGGAGAATCATCGGTTTTCTCTTCGTCTGCTGGAACAAATATTGTCCTACAGACTTCTTAATGTTTTGTTTCATGACACTCCACTGACGGACATTTTCCTCGTTTAGATCATGGATGGTTTTCTTCACTAGGTTGTTTACTTCTTTTAATAAGTCTTCGGAGTCACGAACGTACACAAACCCACGCGTAATCGTGTCAGGACCAGAGATAATTTTACGCTCTGATTTGCTTAGTGTTAAAACAATGACTAACATTCCATCTTCAGAAAGTTGTTTACGGTCGCGGAGCACGATTGCTCCTACATCACCAACGCTTATCCCGTCAACATAAGTGTCTCCAGCTGGGATATTTCTCGTTTGACGGGCAACAGAATTTCTAATATCTAGGACATCACCATTTCGCATAATAAAGGTATTTCCTTTTTCTACTCCGACAGACTCTGCAAGCAAGCGATGATGATGAAGCATACGATATTCCCCATGAATAGGAACAAAATAGGTTGGTTGCATTAATGTTAGCATCAGTTTTAAATCTTCTTGATAGCCATGTCCAGAAACATGCATGCCTGTAGTACTGCCAGAACCATAAATGACTTTTGCTCCTTGCTGGAACAAATTATCAATGATACGGGATACCGCTTTTTCATTTCCAGGAATAGGGGAGGCCGCTAGAATAACGGTATCTCCAGGATAAACGGTTACATCACGATAGTTTCCAGTAGAGAGGCGGGCAAGAGCGGCCATTGGCTCTCCTTGGCTTCCTGTACAGAGAATAGCGACTTTGTTTGCAGCAAAATTGTCCACATCGTGAGGCTCGATCAACATTCCTTCTGGCAGAGTCAAATATCCTCTTTCAATAGCAACAGAAACTACGTTCACCATACTACGTCCAAGCAAGGCAAGCTTCCGATTCGTTTTGATTGCCGACTCGACGACTTGTTGAACACGGTTAATATTAGAAGCAAAGGTAGAGACAAAGATTTTTCCTTCCGCTTTTAAAAAGGCTTCATCCATGTGGTTTCCTACCATTTGCTCAGATGGAGTTAATCCTTTTCGTTCAGCATTTGTACTCTCCGATATTAAAGCTAAGACACCGTTTCTGCCGATTTCAGCCATTTTATGTATATCTGAATATTGGTTGTTGGCAGGTGTTAAATCGAATTTAAAGTCCCCCGTATGGACGACATTTCCTTCAGGAGTGTGAAAAACAATGCCTAGACAGTCAGGAATACTGTGACTAACTTTGAAAAATGAAACGCTTGTTTCACCGAACTCAAGCTTAGATTCTGAGTCTATCGTTACTAGTTTTGTATCCCCTCTAAGGCGATGTTCGTCTAATTTTAATTCAATTAGTCCGAGTGTAAATCTTGTTGCATATATAGGGACATTCAATTTTTTTAAAAAATAAGGGATTCCGCCAATGTGATCCTCATGTCCGTGTGTAACAATGAGTGCACGAATTTTATTGCGATTTTCTTCCAAATACGTCATATCTGGGATAATTAAATCAATTCCTAATAAAGATTCATCTGGAAATTTTCCACCACAATCAATCACAAAGATATCGTCTTCATACTGGACCACATACATATTTTTCCCGACTTCATTTAAACCGCCTAAAGCAAAAAAGGATAATGTATTTTCATTGTTTGCCACTAATTTACCCTCCTATTCTTAATAACCTTTCATGATGAATATTTTGTAGTATTCCCTAAATGACTTCCTTTATTTAGGTTGTTAATTAAAGATGGGGATTAAATTCGATTTTTTCGGGAAAACACACATAGAGACGAAAGGACCTTGAAAAGTGAATTAGCGGGGAAAACGTCATTTTCTTTCTTTTTGCGACATAAACCAAGCTTTCCAATCGTATGGTATGGTAATGGTCTGAATTCTGATTTCTCATGGGTAAACATGAAAATATTAGTAGCTTTATTACAAAATCAATCTTTTTGTTGCAGAAATGAAAGCAAACTGAAACTTTATTAAGAAGTAACTTTGTTAAAATACTTAAATGAATTCTTTTCTAAACTACTTGTATTCACAAATTTTTAGCGAGTAGCTTACTAGATAGAATATTTTGTGTTAAAAACGCATTTAATGAACTTGATAAAATATAATAAGACTCTTTACACCGGAGGAACCTATGACATTTGATGATCAATTAATTAATAAATCGTATTATATAAAGTTTTTGGACGAAGATCATAAAAACCCATTTCTAGCTTTAGGAGAAGTCTTTTATACAGAACAAAAAAAAGATATTCCCGAGCTTTCAGACATTCGCTTTGCACAAGGAGAGCTGTACTTTCAGGCAAAAGATTTTGAAGCAGCCATACACAAGTGGGAGAAAGTGAGTAACGAGTTAGAATTTTGGGCGAAAAAGAATATGGCAGATGCCTACATTGAGCTTGACTTACTTTCAACAGCGGAAGATCTTTATAATTCCATTTCTACTGATAACTTAACGCTAAACACAGAAATTTCCTTACAATTGTTCTCTTTATACATACAGCGTGGAAAACATGATTTAGCTGTTAAGGAAATTAAAAAAGCAGTTGCTTCTAATCCAGATTATCCAAATGTAACGGAAGCAGCAAGAATGTATTTTGAAGAACATGAGGATTGGGCTCATGCGATAGAATTAGCTGTAAACGAGGCCATTCGTACTGAGGATCCAGAATGGTTTGATGTGGTAAATACGTATATTAGCCAAAAACTCACACAGGATTTACTTCCAAATTACTTTTACCAGCCACTAATGAGTATTTTTCATGTCGATTCTGAGCGTTTTGAGAAGATGGTTTGTGCACTTTGGCAAAACTACAAAGGGACCGTTTCTTATTTATCATGGATCAGTGAAATCAATCACCTGTTACTTGAGCTAGAACTCTCAGCGGAAACTTACTGGAGAGACTTGAGCTCCGTCTATAAAGAAACATATCTTGAATTAGTAAATGGTCAGTATTTATTAAGAGAGGTAGTCGATTTACTGCCAGCATTACTGACTAACTGGGTTAAAATGAGTGACAGAGATCAATCATTATTTGCTGCAACAGCGGTGTTAGCTTGGGGAGAAATGTATTCATCAACGATTGACCCTAAAATTACTTCCTACGCTGAGTCTTGTATCCATCATACGCGTCTACACACAAATGGTACGGAAAGTAACATTAAACTTTTAGAGGCGATACTTAAGTGGGCAGACCAACATGACTTAGAGGTTGGTCCAAGACTAAGATGGATGATTTCAGAAACGATTCAAATGGATACGAACCATTTACTAATAGGAGCCACTGCGGGTAATCAGAAAAATGCAGTGATTAATCACTTAATTGGGGAACAGGCATTGAAAAAAGGTCTACCTGCAGTCGTCGTTTACCAGGACGACGAAGAAGTGGTGTTAACAGAGCTGTCTGATATCGATAAGAGTGCGATTACCAATGTCACAGAACTGTATCAGCAATTGTTAGAAGGTCGCCGTCGCCAGAAACATGTTGATAACACCTTTATTATTAATCGTGGTCCTTCTGAATTTTTACAGGCAAACCAGCTCACATTGTTTGATTTACCAAGCTTTAATGACGTTCCAACAGAACTAGAGCGAAAATACGTTAATCTCGGAAATCAGCTATTATATGTTTTAAACGCAAACACACCTTTTAATGAACTAGAGCGAGATATCCTTTTAAAAATAAAGCAATTAAATCCAAATATTAATGTTCATTTCCTTATCAATAAAACGGACAGTGCTTATAGTGAACAAGAAATGGTTCATTTGATTGATGAAACTTGTGCAAGAATTAATGTTCATTTCCCAAGAGCAAAAGTGTTCGCCTTCTCGACTCATTATAATAGTCATCAGCAGTGGAGTGACTTATCAGACTTCATTGAATCTAACTTAATGACTAAGTATGTGGATGAATACCGAGCGGAAAAGCTGCTATATTTTACAAGAGAAGTCATCAAGCACTTATTAAAAATGAGGGTGGACGTTGAGAACCATCTACTTGATTCTATTGAGTGGAATGGAGATCTTTCTAATAAGTTTAATGGTGCTATTAATCAATTATCCGATTTAGAAAAAGAAAAGATTTATGAAATCCGAAAAGCTTATCGTTTTATTAAGGAAGAAGTAAAAGAACAAATTTCAAATGAACTTCCAAATCTATTAAGAAACTGCTCGGAAATTATTCATGAAGATAGTGATTTCTCTAAGATGCACATCACCTTAAACAATGAGATGAACGACCAACTACAAACGTACTTAAAAGAAATCATTTTACCAAAGTTTTATCTATCGATTGAAGAGTGGATTGCTTTATCGAATGAAGAACTAAACCAAAGTAAGTTGTTTTTAGAAGAAATGAGTAGAAGCTTCAATACTATTTATGGTGAAGACCGAATACATTTAGATTGTGAATTTAAAGTGGTAGAGGATTGGCGCCGTGATGCCATTCGCATGACTAGTGGTGTACCCCTTGAAAAAATGAATATTTTCCTAAGAAATACGCCTGCGCAGTTCTTACTTAAGAGTGCCGGGAAACTATTTGGGGCTATTCAAAACAAAACGATGCTTTACAATCAATATAAGAAATTAGTTGAAAATGAAGATTATAAGGATATAGTAGATACGATTAATAATAAATTCTTAATGCAGTTTGAACTTTTCGAAAGTGCGTTAGAGCGGGACATTAAAATGTTCTTCCTATCCTCCCATAGTGAATTGAAAAATGTTCTTGCTGATACAGAACGAAAAATTAGTGAAAATAAAGATACTTTAAGTAAAATGCGAGCAAACCCTGAAACGTTCCAAGATCCATTAACCTTATTCGAGCTTCGATCGCGTCAGCATGAATGGTTAACGGTGGGTGGTCGGAAAAGTCATCAAAGTGTTTGATGAATACTAACTTAAAAAAAGTAAATGAGAGTTATTTTTATTGCCATAGGAATTAGGTTTCCTATGGTTTTGTTTTATAGAGGAATCTATTATACATTTTTGACTGTTGCTGACGAGAATATATCCATACACCTATTGCTCATACTAAGTAAAAAACAAAGGAGCTATAAGTGAAAATGGAACATACCCCAAGACTTATATCCTCAGAGGTAGCAGCGCTGTGGAATGCCTATATGCAGAATTCAATGACGTATTGTGTTATTAGGCACTTTGCAGAAGTGAATGAAGACCCGGATTGTACAGATCTTATTAAAACTGCTTTAACAACTTGTCAGTATGTTATAACTGAAGTCAAACAAATATTTGAAAAGGAGAATCATGCGGTTCCAATTGGATTTACACAAGAAGATGTCAATCTAAAAGCTGGACGTATATATTCAGATCTGTTTACTATGCGTTACATAAAATACATGGCCTCTGTAGGCACTGCTGCTTCGGCTGCATTTCTCGAGGTATTGGCTAGAAACGATGTAAGGGTATTTTTTTCAACAACTTCCCAAATGTTTATGAAGCTTTACAATGATTCTTGTGACTTACTATTGAAAAAAGGGGTTTTTGTACGTTCACCCACAATCCCTCCTATGGAAAAGGCAGAGTATCTTCAGAGTGAGTCATTCTTGTCAGGTTTAGTTGGCAAACATCGCCCCTTAACTGCTATTGAGTTAGCTCACATCTCAAAAAATTCAGAAACCAATTCTATCGGTAGAACATTCTTGGTTGGATTTTCCCAAGCTGCTCAGTCGCCTGATGTACGAAAATTTATGGAGAGAGGTATAGAAATAGCTGCAAAACATGAAACAGTCTTTAGAAACATTTTAGTTGAGGATGGTGTTCCTTTACCAACCACTTGGGACTCCACGGTTTCCGAATCAATAGACCCACCATATTCAGATAAGTTAATAATGTTTCAAACAAACAGCTTATCTGCTATTAGTGTCGCTGGTTATGGGGCCGCAATAGGTGCGAGTCTAAGAAAAGATTTAGGTGGCCACTACACAAGACTTGTTTCAGAAATTCTTCAATTCGCAAATGATGGTGTTAAATTAATGATTGAAAATAGATGGTTAGAACAACCACCGCAAAATGTGGACAGGGAAGCATTAAGAAATAGAGAAAACTAACAAGATGACAACGATTTGCTACGGGAAATCGTTGTATTTTTTTACTTTAAAAAACTATATTAATATCGGTTTGAGGATATCTATTCCTGTTAGCTTGTTCACGTCTAGCTCTTTTTCTAATGGTTATTATTTACTATATATGGGTGAGAACGATTTACATTATATTATATATAGGAAAATTTTAGATATTTACTAATAAGAATCGGAGGCAATGATGAATACACCTGAACAAAACAAAAAAAATTTACTAATCATGAAAACGATGCTTTCTGAACTGATATTTTCCCTCTCCATTTCTTGGATTGTGTATTGGATCCTTTATGAGGTTGTAAGAGGGTATGAATGGACTTCCATCTTTGCTACGTTCATTTCCATTCAACTTTTACATTATTTCAAATTATCCTTAAAGAATCTTTATATGCTTTGTATTAGTGCTTTACTGATTGCCGTTCTAGTTACGTTATTAATCTAAGTGATTATTTTTCTGTTTACAAACATATGTTCCTATTGTAATATTAGGGTAATAAACCAATATTTGGAGGTTCACTATGAATCAACTATTATCTGAATTTCAAAATCTAAATACATTTATCGAACGATTAAAAGGCTTAGATGAAACGAAGTTAGAACAGCCTTTATCCGAGGGGAAATGGTCCATTAAAGAAGTAGTTGCCCATCTATATAGATGGGATGTGTTCTTACTTGAAACCGCTTTAGCAACTGCAAAAGTAGATAAGAGAGTGGACTTTCCTTCTCACAGTGAATATAACTTCGATTCTGAAAAATTCTCTAAAACAATCAGTCTTGAAGAACTACTACAAATGACGATTGATAAAAGAAATCAATTGATTGATGAGCTAATGAAAGTAGAGAACCTAGAAGAACCAATTTTAGTTCAAGGTACCACTCATTGTCCTCATACGGGAACAAGATATTCGCTTCATTATTTAATTCGTGAATTCGTTGATCATGATGTGCAGCATATTAAACAAATGGAAGAGTTTTTAGGTAAGTCTATTCTTCAAAACTAAACCAACAACTAACGAGACTACCTTTAAATAAACTGTCCATAACTGATTTAAAAAGTGACCAAAAAATAGACACTTCTATTGTTAAGGTATACCTATTTACCATATTGGTAGATTGGCATGGAACTTGCAAATAAGTTAATTAGCTAACTAACAATTAAACTTATT
Organism: Robertmurraya mangrovi; assembly: GCF_034427655.1. Lineage (NCBI taxonomy): Bacteria > Bacillati > Bacillota > Bacilli > Caryophanales > Bacillaceae > Robertmurraya > Robertmurraya mangrovi. The sequence goes on along the minus strand of NZ_JAXOFX010000010.1, from coordinate 56,576 downwards.
TGGAGGTTTATTTATGAACACTAAAGAATGTATAGCTGTCGTAACAGGTGGAGCATCGGGTCTTGGAGAAGCAACGGTAAGAAATATTGTTGCAAATGGGGGAAAGGCAGTCATTTTAGATTTGTCTGTAGAGAGAGGAATACACCTAGAAGAAGAATTAGGTTCTAGTGTTGTTTTTGTAAAGACGGATGTAACGAGTGAAAAAGAAGTGAGAGAAGCGATCAGAAGAGGGATTGAACAGTTTGGACAGATTAATGCGGTAGTCAACTGTGCAGGCATTGGTGTGGCCGGAAAACTTCTAAGTAGAAAAGGTGTACACAATCTAGAGACCTTTTCTAAAGTAATCTCGATTAATCTAATTGGAACATTTAATGTCATTCGTTTAGCCGCGGAGGCCATGGTACAAAATACTCCAAATGAAGAAGGCGAGAGAGGGGTAATCATCAGTACCGCTTCTGTTGCTGCCTATGAAGGTCAAATTGGTCAAGTAGCCTATAGTGCCTCTAAAGGTGGAGTAGTCAGTATGACCCTTCCACTGGCTAGAGAACTCGCCACGTCAGGAATCCGTGTAATGACCATCGCTCCAGGACTCTTTCATACACCAATGTTTGATTCACTGCCTGAAGAAGCTCGTGACTCTCTCGGGGCCATGGTACCTTTTCCTTCAAGACTTGGCTACCCACAAGAATACGCTCGACTCGTTCAAAGTATTATTGAAAATCCAATGTTAAACGGTGAAACGATCCGTTTAGACGGAGCGATCAGAATGCAACCGAAATAGAAGTGTTTTGAGGGGCTTTCCGAGAAGATGCTAAAATAAAGGAAGTGTAGAAAATGATTTATTTTTCTCACTTCCTTTTCTATTTCGTATAGAGTCACTTAGTGGATTGTAGCGGAAGGCACTTGACTCCAGCGGGATATAGAGGAAAGGTCGAGACCCCACAGACGGGACGGCGAGGAGGCTCGACTTCCTCCCCGCGGAAAGCAAGTGCCTGGAGCGGAAAGGAACGGGCAAATTATATGCACAATTTTTTTAAAAATAGCCTATTATTAATACAATCTTAAAGTAAATTTAAAATATTCTAATAATAATCATAACTTTCCGTTACAATAGTGAAAAGAACTAAAAAAGGGGAAGTACATATGATTGAATTTAAGGATATGATTTCACCTGTAGATTGTGTGGTGACAGAAGATACAACTTTACAAGAGATTGTTCAGCTCATGCAAAAAAAGAAGTGGAATACAATACCGGTGACCAATTTAGAGGGAGAATGTACGGGTGTTTTTACGAGAAGCGGCTTATTCCAAATGATTCTGGATGAAAAACCGTTAACCACTTCCATTCATTCATACATAAAACGTGAGGCAAAAACCATTTATAGCAACACTACATTTAATGAAGTTGAAAGAGTAGTTCAACAGAGTGAAGTGGGTACAGGGATTGTTGTAGATGAAAAACGAAAAGTGATCGGGCTATTTACTAAAACAGATATGGTCTTGTCTCTGTTAAACTCATCTAACTCTTTACGAACACAGCTTGAAACCATTCTCCAACATACCAATATGGGTGTCATGATGACAGACGAACGTTCTCATATCCTTTATGTTAACGAGCGTGTTTGTTCATTGATTGATCAAGCACCCCAAGTACTTCATAATCAATGTCTCTTAAATGTATTCCCAGGGTTAAAGGGAAAGGTAAATTCCAATCAAATTATTCAGTTAGAAATTAATCATACGAAGTTCATTTTACATTTCTCTCCCTATCAAACGGCCAAAAAGAAAAAAGGCTATATTATCCTTTTTCAACATTTAACAGAAATTGAAACATTAGCACAAGAGTTAGAAAGTGTTAAAAACTTAAAGTCGACATTAGAAACAGCCATTGATTCCGCTTATGATGGAATATTAATGACGGATGATAAAACCAAGGTTCAAATGGTAAGTCCATCACTTTTAGAATTGTTTAATCTCCAAAAGGAGGATGTCATCTATAAACCGGTAGAGAATGTTTTCCCACAATTTAATTTGACACCCATTTTTAAATCGGAGACGGCGGAAATTAGTGAGTTTCTTGAGATTAACGGAATCAAGTATATCGTACATAAATTACCCATTTTACAAGACGGTAAATGTATTGGTGTTATTGCGAAGGTTGTTTATCGACAACTAAATGAGGTTAGTGAACTGTTCAAAAAACTACAAAGAGCAGAAAATAAAGCAAACTATTATCATAGCCAGTATGAAAAGGCAGAATTGGCTCGTTTTACTTGGGATCATATTTTAAGCACAGACCCCTATATGGAAAAGTTGAAAAAGAGTGCGGCAAAAGCTGCAAAGGGTCGCTCTACCGTTTTAATCAGAGGAGAAAGTGGGACAGGAAAAGAATTATTTGCCCACGCCATCCATAATAGCAGTGCCAGAAGAGAAGGGAAATTTGTCATTGTAAATTGTGCTGCCATTCCAGAGGATTTGCTAGAATCGGAGTTTTTTGGTTATGAAGAAGGGGCATTTACTGGAGCAAAACAAAGAGGGAAAATTGGAAAATTTGATTTAGCGAACGGGGGAACACTTTTCCTTGATGAAATAGGAGACATGTCCCTATCGTTACAAGCAAAGCTATTGAGAGTACTACAGGAAAGAGAGTTTTACCGTGTAGGTGGGACAAAGAAAATACAAGTGGATGTCCGAATCATCGCTGCGACGAATCGTCCCTTAGAGGAAATGGTAGAGGAAGGGCAATTCAGAGAAGATCTCTACTACCGACTCAATGTTATTTCACTAAACATTCCTCCTCTTAGGAATCGAATGTCTGATGTGGAACACTTATTAGAACATCTGTTAGTAGATTTAAATAATGTGTTAGGAACAAGTATCACAGGGATTGACCTATCCGCAAAAGATTGTTTATTAAACTATGATTGGCCAGGGAATGTTCGTGAGTTGCGAAATGTCATGGAAAGGGCCATGACATTTGCCGAGCATGGAAGAATACAGCTTGATGACTTACCAGATTACATGATTAAAAAAGTGTCCAGCGCTCAACATACACCTTCAAGAAATGTCAACTTAGTAGAGGAGTTAGAAATTCAAACAATTTTAAAGGTCATTGATCAAACGAACGGTAATAAAGCAAAAGCGGCTAGAATTTTAGGGATTAGTCGTTCAGGCTTATATGAAAAAATTAAAAAATATCAATTGAAAGTTTGATGGGTAATAAAAACTCACAGGCTGTAAAACTGTAGAAGAAAAGTGTTCAATTACTGGACACTTTTTTTGTGTTGAAGTCAATAAATCAATTTGTAATAGTATTTGAAAATTGGCACAATTCTTGCAATATAAGCTTATGAAGAAATATATAAAAGATTTAAGGGGGAAGGAAACATGAACATTGGTGGATATTTAGCTCAAAATGCTAGGAAATTTGCAAACAAGCTCGCGATTGAATGTGAAGGCAGGACCTACACGTATCAACAATTTAATGAAGAGGTCAATCGATTAGCACATGGTCTACTAGAGCTAGGTGTCAAAAAAGGAGAAAAAGTAGCCTTAATGATGAAAAACTCGGACCACTTTGTGTTTACCTTTTTTGCAGCCGCTAAAATTGGGGCTGTTGTCGTTCCAGTCAATTTCCGCTTAACTTCCTTAGAGGTACACTACATTCTACAGCAATCACATACAAAGGTCGTATTTTGTGATACGGAATTTGAACAAACAATGGATGCAGCGAAAAAAGATACAGAAGTGAAACAAGTCATTATAATTGGTCAACCACAATCGGCTGAGAACCGTCCTTATAACGAGATTCGAACGGAAAAGACTTCAGATCCTGAAATAAATGTGTTGGATACAGATGATTTAGAAATCTTGTACACGTCAGGAACAACCGGCCGTCCTAAAGGTGCCCTATTTGACCATGAAAGAATTTTTAAAGTTGGCTTAACGATGATGATTAGTATGGGAATTGGAACGAAGGAGCGCTTTCTTCACATTGCACCATTATTCCATTCAGCCCAATTAAATTTATTTTTAATTTCAGGTGTTGTACTAGGTGCGACTCATATCATTCATCGTGACTTTCACCCAGTAAAAACTCTACAAGCTATTCAAGAACACAAGATTACTCATTTCTTCGGTGTACCGGCCATGTTTAATTTCATGCTCCAAGTTCCAAATGCAGGTGATTATGACTTATCTTCCATTGTTCGTTGTGGATATGGTGCAGCTCCAATGCCGCCTGAACTAGTAAAAAAGAGTATGGCTTTATTTAAAACGGACCAATTTTATAACCTGTGTGGACTAACCGAAGCGGGACCAGGTGGGATATTACTTGATCCAGAAGGGCACAAAAACCATCTTGGAAAAGGTGGAAAGGCCGCTTTCTTAACGGAAGCAAGAGTAGTGAATGAAGAGGGGCAAGATATTCAGCCTGGCTCCGTTGGTGAGTTTATTTTACAGGGTGAATCGATTATGAAGGAGTACTACGAAAAACCGGAAGAAACGAAGAAAACATTAAAGAACGGGTGGTTGTACACAGGTGATTTAGCAACGATAGATGAAGAAGGCTACATCACTCTTGTGGATCGTAAAAAGGATATGATTATTTCCGGTGGGGAGAATGTCTATTCCATTGAGGTTGAAGAGATTCTTTATGAACATCCACAAGTACTCGAGGCAGCCATCATTGGTTTACCAGATGAAGTATGGGGTGAAGCAGTATGTGCAGTGGTCGTTCCAAAAGAAGGTCAAACGATTGACGAGGATGAATTAAAAGCATTCTGTCGTCAAAAACTAGCCGGTTATAAAGTACCAAGAAAAATCTTTATCGAAGCACAGTTACCACGAAATGCTTCTGGAAAAATATTAAAATATCAACTTCGACAAAAGTTAAATGAAGTAAAAGCATAGAGTTCACATAGATAGGGGAGTTCATATGAGTCATCCATACTTAAAAGAAGAACACGAGATTTTTAGAAAATCATTAAGAAAATTTTTAGATAAAGTGGCGTATCCTTTTTATGAACAATGGGAGGAGGAGAGGATGATTCCTCGCTCCTTCTGGGAGAAGATGGGGGAACAAGGGTTTCTATGTCCTGATATTGACGAAAAGTACGGCGGAAGCGGAGTCGATTGGGGATTTTCTGTCATTATCAATGAGGAACTTGAGCGAGTTGGAACGGGACTTGTTGGAATTGGACTTCATAACGACATTGTCGTTCCATATATTACGGCCTATGGAACGGATGAGCAGAAAGAAAAATGGCTCCCACGGTGTACAACAGGAGAAACGATCACAGCTATTGCCATGACAGAACCTGGAGCAGGGTCTGATTTAGCCAATATCCAAACGACTGCAAGACTAGAAGGCGATCACTACATTGTTAACGGTCAGAAAACATTCATCACCAATGGTATTCAATCGGATTTGATCATTGTCGCTTGTAAAACAAATCCGAATGCCGTACCTAAGCATAAAGGTGTGAGTCTTCTTGTCATTGAGAGAGATGCACCGGGCTTTTCAAGGGGAAGAAAGCTGAATAAGGTCGGCGTTCATTGCCAGGACACCGCAGAGTTAATTTTTGAAGACTGTAAGGTGCCGAAAGAAAATCTACTCGGAGAAGAAGGAAAAGGCTTTCAATACTTAATGGAAAAATTACAGCAGGAGCGTTTAGTTGTTGCGATTGCTGCCCAAATTGCTTCTGAAGAAATGTTGAGAATGACGATCGATTATGTTAAAAGTCGCGAGGCATTCGGAAAGTCCATTAGTCAATTTCAAAATACTCAATTCAAAATTGCTGAAATGGCGACAGATATTGAGATGGGAAGAGCGTTTCTAGATTCTCTAATTGCTGATCATTTAAACGGGAAGAACATTGTCACAAAAGTGTCGATGGCTAAATGGAAGTTAACGGATATAGCGAAAAAAGTTGCTGGGGAATGTATGCAGCTGCATGGAGGGTATGGATATATGGAAGAATACGAGATTGCAAGAAGGTACCGAGATATCCCAGTAGCCGCCATTTACGCTGGTACGAATGAAATTATGAAATCGATTATTGCAAAAAATCTAGGTTTATAGGGAGTGTAAAGATACATGCGTGAAGTAGTGATTGTAGAAGGAGTAAGGTCACCTGTTGGTAGAAAAAATGGACTATTAAAAGACATTCGACCTGATGATATAGCAGGAGAAGTATTAAAAGCTTTAGTCAATCGTGCGGGCGTGAGTCCTGAACTGATTGATGATGTTATTTTAGGTTGTGTCTCTCAAATTGGAGAGCAAACGGGAGATATTGCTAGAGTGGCTTCGCTTATTGCTGGTTTCCCAATTGAAGTTCCAGGTGTCACGATTGACCGCCAATGTGGTTCCAGTCAACAAGCAGTTCACTTTGCCGCTCAAGCTATTCTATCAGGAGATATGGATATTGTTATTGCTGGTGGAGTGGAAAGTATGTCACGCATTCCCATCGGCTCTAGTTATAATGGAGCCGGTTTTAGCGACCGGTTAAGAAGCCAACACGAAATCATTCACCAAGGACTTTCCGCTGAACGAATTGCAGAAAAATATGGTTTTACTCGAGAAGAACTAGATCAGTTTTCTTTTGAAAGTCATCAAAAAGCATTAAAGGCTCAATCGGAGGGTTATTTTACTAGAGAAATTACACCGATTGAAGTGACATTGTCAGATGGTGAGAAGGTCGTAGTATCAGAGGATTCTGGTCCTCGTAAAGAAACTTCAGTAGAAGCATTAGGCACTTTAAAGACCGTTTTTAAAGAAGATGGTGTCATTCATGCAGGAAATGCTAGTCAAATTAGTGATGGAGCAGCGGCGTTATTACTTATGTCCCGTGAGAAAGCCGAGGAATTAGGGCTAAAACCAAGGTTCCGCGTTTTAACTCGTGTAGTTGTAGGCTCAGATCCAACACTAATGCTAACAGGTCCCATCCCAGCAACGGAAAAAGCCTTGAGAAAATCAGGGTTAAGTATTCACGATATCGATGTTTTCGAAGTGAATGAAGCCTTCGCACCGGTACCACTAGCTTGGTTAAAAGAAATGGGTGCTGATCCATCAAAGTTAAATCCAAATGGCGGAGCGATTGCCCTTGGACACCCATTAGGGGGAAGCGGCGCACGTTTGATGGTGTCCATGATGCATGAGTTAGAACGTACAGGTGGACGTTACGGTTTACAAACGATGTGTGAGGGGCACGGAATGGCGAATGCGACCATTATTGAGAGAATAGAATCATAAGATTTTTATAGAAATAGATAAGCACTTCTTAAATAGCTTTAGGACTTATTAAATGGAGGGATTTTTATGTCAATAACGATTGGAAAAATCTTTGACTTAACGGTAAATAAGTTTCCTAATAAAGAAGCACTTTATGATGTTCGTAAAAATCTCCGCTACACGTATAAAGAGTGGAGCCTTGAAGTCAACAAGTTGGCGAATGCTCTTCTAGCTGAAGGAGTTAGAAAAGGGGATCGTGTTTCTACTTATCTATTTAATACGGAAGAACTGGCTACAGCCTTTTTTGCTTGTACGAAGATTGGGGCCATTTTCAATCCGATTAACTTCCGTTTGATGTCAGAGGAAGTCGCTTATATCTTAAAGGATGCTGAGCCGAAAGTGGTGCTTGTGGAACAGATGCTCCTTTCTGGTGTGGAACCGATCGCTAGCCGCTTTCCTCTCATTTCTTTTTGGATGATTGACGGTGACACTCCACCTTTTGCTCAAAGTTATCATGATAAAGTGAATGCTGCATCAATGAAAGAGATTGTGGAGGAGCTAGAAGAAAATGATGTTTACGCGATTATGTACACGAGTGGAACGACGGGTAGACCAAAGGGTGTCATTCATCGTCATAGAGAAATGGTGGAACAAAGCTTAATTACCCTTGCTGCCACCAAGCTTGAGCCATCGGACAACGGACTTGTAACGGCACCTATGTTTCATTGCGCTGAGCTTCACTGTGCATTCCTTCCTAGAGTCCATGTTGGTGCAAGGAATACGATTTTGCATCATTTTGATCCAAAGTCTGTACTCACATTAATCGATCAAGAGGGTATTACAAAATTCTTTGCTGCTCCAACGATGTGGAACATGCTTTTACAAGAAAACTTGGAAGCTTATAACTTAGATAGCTTAAAGCTTGGTTTATATGGTGCTGCTCCAATGGCTCCAGCTCTCGTATTTGCTTGTCATGAAAAACTTGGAGTAAAGCTCGTCCAGGCATATGGTATGACAGAAATGGGTCCAGCCATTACTTTCTTAGGAGAAGACGATCAGATTAGAAAAGCAGGGTCTGCTGGGCAAGCGTGTTTAAATCACGAAATCCGTATCGTAATGCCTAAAGAAGATGGACCATCAGATCCAGATGATGTTGTCCCAGCAGGTGAGACAGGAGAAATCATTGTAAAAGGTCCTTGTATGATGAGTGGCTACTATAACCGCGAGGAAGCAACAAGTCATGCCATGTATAAAGGTTGGTACCACTCTGGAGATATTGGTTATTTAGACGACGAAGGCTACTTATGGGTGAAGGACCGGGTAGACGATATGATTATTAGCGGAGGCGAAAATATTTATCCTCGTGAAGTAGAAGATGTTTTATATGAACAAGGTGGCGTGCTTGATGTTGCTATCGTAGGTCAACCAGATGATCGCTGGGGAGAAACCGTAACAGCCTTTGTTGTTAAAAAAGATCCAGCATTAACTGAAAAAGACCTCGACCAATGGTGTTTAAATAGCGAAAACCTCGCTAACTATAAGCGTCCAAGAAAATATGTATTCTGCGATGTTCTCCCAAGAAATGCGAGTGGTAAAATACAGAAATTTATGCTGAGAAAGCAGTTGGAAGAGCTCTTTAGTAATGAGGGATAAATAACTATCATCCAAAAATCATACTGCTTAAGGAAAGGATTCTCCCATGTTAAACGGTATAAGAATTATAGATTTCTCAAACTATTTACCAGGTCCGTTCGCTTCAATGAGATTAGCAGACTTAGGTGCGGAGGTCATAAAAGTGGAACCATTAGAAGGAGACCCAGCACGAGTAACTGGAGCGAAAAAAAATGGAACGGGTTTAGTTTATTTAGCTAATAACCGCAATAAAAAAAGTATTACGCTGAATTTGAAGGAACCAGAGGGGAAGGATATAGCACTTCAACTCATTTCTAAAGCGGATGTGGTTCTAGAAAGTTTCCGACCTGGCGTCATGTCAAAACTAGGACTTGGGTTTCACGAAGCAAAGGAAGTCAATCCGAACATCGTTTATTGTTCCATAACGGGATACGGGAATGAAAACAAGCTTGGCAGTCATGACCTAAACTATATGGCGGTAAGTGGTGTTTTAGCTCAGTTGAAGGACATGAACGGAAGACCCGTCCATCCCTCTATTACTCTAGCAGATTTTTATGGAGGGATTGCTGCAAGTGAAAAAATTTTAGCAGGGCTCGTTTCAAGAGGTAAAACTGGAGAAGGAAGTTACCACTGTATTTCTATTGCAGATGTAATGGTTTCGTTAATGGGGAACCACCTCCTCTATGAGCAAGCAACCGGTTACCCTTCAGGCGTATCTGTTCTTAATGGTGAAGTTGTCTGCTATGGGCTGTATGAAACATCGGATAACCGCTATGTGAGTCTTGGAGCTTTAGAGAAAAAGTTTTGGACTTATTTCTGCCTAGCGGTCGAGCGCGAAGACTTGATCGAACACCATTTTTCAAAAACGGAGGAAAGCACCTCCATTTATGAGGAAGTTAAGTCACTTTTTAAGAGTAAAACACTGTCTGAATGGATTGATTTTAGTATGAAAGTAGATTGTTGTTTAGCCCCTGTGTTAGAAACGAACGAATTAAAAGAATTTCCGATGTTTATGAGTCATTTATTTGAAAATGGCAATGGAGACCGTCAAGTAAAAATGTATAGTGGTTTTGAACTTCCATTATCTAATCTTCCACCAGAAAAGGGAGAACATTCAGAAGAAATTTTAACTTCTATATTAGGAGCGTCAGAAGATCAATTAACTCAGTGGAAAAATAAAGGAATATTTTAGTAGTTTTTTACTAACCTCCAATGATAAAATATTTTTATATTCATTGGAGGTATAGAAATGATTACACTTAAAGATATTACAAAAGAAAACTGGTTTGATGTTGTTTTACTAAGAAGTAGAGAAGACCAAAAAAATAAAATTTTTGAAAAAGATATTGCTTCAAACTGTTTTTCGCTTACTCAAGCAAGTATAGAAGGTGGATGGGTAACGAAAGCAATTTATGACAACGAAACTTTAGTAGGTTTTACAATGTATGGATACTCAGAGGAATTGAAAGGTTATGAGGTTGGTAGAATCATGATTGATTTCAAATTCCAAGGAAAGGGCTATGGAAAGCAATCTCTAGAGTTGGTCCTAAAAGATATGGTAGACCGATTCCAGTGTGAGAAAATCCTATTAACCTTCCATCCTGAAAATATTAAGGCGAAAAGCTTATATGAGGCAGTTGGATTCAAGGATACAGGGGAAACGGTAAAGCACTTTGTTGAAGAGCTAATTTATGCTTATGACACAGGTGTAACGGTTTCGTAAATGTATAAAAATAGTACGCTAATGATGGCGTACTATTTTTTTATATATCTAAACAGCAAGAGAACTATTTTGTTTTGAAAACGCTTACTCCATGAACAATATGTGAAAGTAATCACAAACTAATGAAAATGTGTGAAGTTCGTCACACATTCACAACCATTATGGGGTTAAAATAAAGCTATCAACAGATATGTGAAATAGTGAGCAAACAAAAAGGACACCTAGAAACAAGCATCACTCACATCACACACAGGGGGAAACAACCATGGAAAAAAGAAAGCTAGTCTTAATAGGAAATGGAATGGCTGGAGTAAGAACAATTGAAGAAATTTTAAAACTAGCCCCTCAAACTTTTCATATCACGATTTTCGGAAATGAACCACATCCTAACTATAATAGAATTCAGCTGTCAACGGTCCTACAGGGAGATACAACGGTTGATCAAATTGTCCTAAATAATTGGGATTGGTATAAAAATAACGGAATTGAACTTTATACAGATGAAGAAATTGTCCAAATTGATACAGAGAACAAACAGGTTCACTCAAATAAAAATCGAGTAGTAGAATATGATGATTTAATTATCGCAACAGGATCAAGCTCTTTCATCCTTCCTCTACCAGGAGCGGATAAACAAGGGGTTGTTGGTTTCCGCGATATTAAAGATTGTGACATGATGATTAAAACATCTAAACACTATAAAAAGGCTGTTGTTATTGGTGGAGGATTACTTGGATTAGAAGCAGCTCGCGGCTTACTCAATTTAGGTATGAAAGTGGATGTTGTGCATTTAACTCCATATTTAATGGAAAGACAACTGGATCAAACTGCTGCTGAAATGTTGAAAAATGAACTTGAAGCTCAAGGAATGAATTTTTTATTAGAAAAAGAAACAGTTGAAATCGTTGGTGAAGAACGAGTGACAGGACTTCGTTTCAAAGATGGACAAGAAATTGAAGCGGACTTAGTGGTTATGGCGGTTGGAATTAAACCAAATGTTCAACTAGCGAAGGACTCAAATATTTACGTAAATAGAGGAATTGTCGTAAATGACTTTATGGAAACAAATATACCGAATGTTTATGCGGTTGGGGAATGCGCCGAGCACCGTGAAATCACTTATGGTATGGTAGCTCCACTTTATGAACAAGGTAAAGTGCTAGCGGAAAAAATGACAGGTCGCGAACCGAAACCATATGAAGGATCAACAGTAGGTACACAGCTGAAAGTTTCAAATGTTGACTTATATTCAGCTGGAGAAATCAACGACGACCCTTCAACAAAGTCGATTAAAGTACACAACGAGTTTGAAGGAATCTACAAAAAAATATTAATTCGAAATAACCAAATTGTCGGTATCGTTCTTTACGGTGACACAAAAGATAGCACAAGACTATTTAGAATGTTAACAGAAAAAGAAGATATAAGCGGAAAGACAAGCAGTTCCATTTTAGAATCAAATACATGTGGAAGCGAATCCGTAGGTGTGGAATCTATGCCAGATTCAGAACTTGTCTGTGGTTGTAACGGGGTAACAAAAGGAACGATTGTTGAATCCATTAAGACACAAGGATTAACAACAGTAGAGGAAGTAGGCAGCTGTACTAACGCCGGACGTTCATGTGGCCGTTGTAAATCGCTTGTTTCCGATATTTTAGCTTACACACTGGGTGACGGTTATGATGCTTCAGCTAAGAAAACATCCATTTGTGGTTGTACTACTTTAAGCAAAGATGAGGTAGTAGATGAAATTAAAGCGAAGGGCTTAATGAGTGTAAAAGAAGTGATGAATGTTCTTGAGTGGAAAAATGAAGAAGGATGCTCGAAATGTCGTCCAGCACTCAACTACTATCTTGGAATGATTTATCCAGAAGAGTATAGAGAAGAAAGAGATTCTCGTTTAGTAAACGAAAAAATGCATGCCAATATTCAAAAAGACGGCACTTACTCTGTTGTACCAAGAATGTATGGTGGAGTAACAACAGCCAAAGATTTAAAAACCATTGCTGAAGTGGCTGATAAGTACAATGTTCCTCTTGTGAAACTAACAGGCGGACAAAGGATTGCTCTTATGGGAGTGAAAAAGGAAGATTTAATCCATGTATGGTCAGACTTAGATATGCCATCTGGCTACGCATATGGAAAAACACTTCGTACGGTTAAAACATGTGTAGGTTCACAATTCTGTCGCTTTGGTACACAAGATTCTATGAGTCTTGGTATTAAACTAGAGAAGAAATTCGAACGTTTAGATACTCCACACAAATTCAAAATGGGTGTATCTGGCTGTCCGAGAAACTGTGCTGAATCGGGAATTAAAGACATTGGGATTGTCGGTATAGATGGAGCATGGGAAATTTACGTGGCTGGTAATGGAGGAACAGACCTTCGAGCAGGAGATCTTCTTTGCACAGTAAAAACAGAGGAAGAAATTATGGACATGGTAGGCGCATACGTTCAATACTACCGTGAAAGTGGGAACTACTTAGAGAGAACATCAACATGGGTAGAGCGAGTAGGTCTTGAGCATGTGAAAGAAGTATTAAAAGATAAGAAGACAAGACATGAGTTAAATGAAAGACTTGAAAAAACATTAACTAGATATGTTGAGCCTTGGAAAGAAGCGTTAGATAACAAGGAAATACAAGATAAATATTATGTGACGCATTCTGTTCAGTAACTTTTAACCAGCTAAACATCAATCTTCGAGGTGAACATGATGGAAACGACAATGACTAGACTTGAAATTACGAAGGTAGACAGCTTACCAGAACGAGCAGGGCAAGTGTTTAACGTCAATGGAAAAGAAATGGTACTTTTTCGACTGACAAATGGTGAAGTAAGAGCAGTCGAAAATAAAAGCCCACATCCTAAAGGCGGTACCCTTTCAGGAGGGTTAGTGAGCGGAGAATATGTTTACTGTCCACTATATGATTGGAAAATTTCATTAGTCGATGGAAAAGTACAAGCACCAGATACGGGACAAGTAAAAAGGTATGAAGTAGAAGTAATCGACGGAAAAGTATTTTTATAGAGCAAATGGGGGGACATGGCTTCCTCCCTAGTACTTCTTAGGAGGAGAGCATCATGAAAAAAGGAAAGGCATATTTAGTTGGAGCTGGCCCTGGCGATATTGGTTTAATTACAGTAAAAGGGTTAGAAGCAATTAAAAAAGCGGAAGTAATTTTATACGATCGACTAGCAAACCCTAAACTGTTGGATTTTGCCTCACCACATTGCGAATTCATCTATTGCGGAAAATTACCACAACGCCATCACCTGAGACAAGAAAACATCAACGAGTTACTTGTGGAAAAGGTAATGCAGGGGAAAATCGTTGTTCGCTTAAAAGGTGGAGACCCTGGTGTGTTTGGTCGCGTAGGTGAAGAAGCCGAAGCTCTAGCTAAGGAAAGCCTTCCTTTTGAAATGGTTCCTGGCATCTCTTCAGGTATTGCCGCTCCTCTATATGCTGGGATTCCTGTTACACATCGTGAATACGGCGAATCATTTGCCGTTGTGACGGCACACGATAAATCAAAGGATGGAAAGCCATCTCTTGACTGGGAAGGTCTCGCAAAAGGGGTTGACACTATTGCCTTTTATATGGGTGTAGCAAACTTACCTTTCATTTGTGAAAATCTAATTAAACACGGTAAATCAGTCGAAACACCAGTAATATTAATTCAATGGGGTACTTTCGGAAGACAACAGACGTTAGAAGGAACTTTATCTACTATTGCTGATTTAGTAAAGAAAGAGAAATTTAGCAACCCTGCTATTACCCTTGTTGGTGAAATTGTAAAACTACGTGAAAAAATTAGTTGGTTTGAAAAAAAACCGCTTTACGGCAGACAAATTTTATTAGCACGAACTGGAACAAACGAAAGTGCATTAGCTAAGAAATTAGCTGATGAAGGGGCCGATGTGATTGAGTTTCCTAAATGGAAGTCAGAAAGAATCAAATTAGATGTTGAGATCATGGGGCAAATAGAATCATATGAGAAAATTTTATTCACATCTCCAGAGAGTGTAACAGACTTTTTCCAATCACTCCTTGAGTATCGAATGGACGTTCGGAAAATTAAAGCTTATTTTTATGGACTATCTTCAAAATCGGTCAAAGCTATAAATGAAAAAGGATTTTTAGCCGAGTTGGCTTCAAATATGCCTCATGAAGGTAAACTATTAATAATTGGAGATAGCTCAATTGAGAAAAATAAACCTAACTTTACGATTGAATTTGGGACAGGTGATTTCTTAATTACTTCAGAAAAAACAGTTGATGAGCAGTTTGTACCGATTTTTAAAAGAATGTTAGAAGAAGCGACATTAAACACGATGATTTTCCCAAGCAGTGGGTCTGTTTCTATGTTTGTGGAAGAAGTGGTTGAAAAGGGAATCCTTTCTAAGGAAGAAATCAACCAATTAGAGATTCATTGCTATGGCGAAGAAACATATAAAATGGCTACTATGTTTGGGTTTATGACACAAGCAGTGGAAGGCAATCGCACAAATGAAGAAATGGTACAATCACTGAAGTTAGTCTAAGATTGGAGCGGAAAAAATGGGAGCAGTTATCTATATTGGACATGGAAGTAGGACGGAACAAGGAAATAAGCAATTTGAGTCTTTTATTCAAGAGACGCTTGAACTTATTGATGTTCCTATAAAGGCTTTTGGTTACTTGGAGAATGCAACACCTTCAATAATAGAAGCAATAGAAAACTGTGTGGAGCAAGGAGCAACGGAAATTTCCGTTATTCCCGTTCTTCTACTTCCAGGCATTCATTCCAATATAGATATACCAGTGGAAATGGAAAAAGGGAAGAAGAAGTTTCCTTACATCCAATTTCGATATGGGGAGCCATTAGGTTCAGATCCAATAGTCGCAAATATTATCCTATCAAGGTTAGAGGAGAAAGATTTTTTAAATAATACGGAAGAAACCTTGCTATTAGTTGGACATGGAAGCCGCAATCCTCAAGCTCAAAGTGAATTTGAGAAACTTGCTTCTAATTTAAGAGAACAGCTGATAGCAAGTGTGCATACTAGTTACTTAAAAACTGAGCCGTTTTACGGGGATGTATTGGATGAACTAGTACACCCATTTAAAAAAATCTATATCCTTCCACATCTTCTTTTTACAGGTGGGTTCCAAAAAGAGATTGAAGAAACATGTAGAAAATTTAAAAATAGTGATCTTGTTTTGTGTGACCCCATCGGATTTGATGATAAATTGAAAGAACTCCTCGTAAGAAGACTTGAAACCACTACAACTTTGGGGTGAATATATGGAAGAGTATTACCCAGTTTCCCTTCAACTTAAAGGTAAGGTTGTCGTAGTGATAGGTGGTGGGAAAATAGCGGAGCGAAAAATAAAGGGCTTATTAAACACAGGGGCTAAAATTGAGCTTATTAGTCCAACCATCACAGAAGGATTGAAAGGATTAGTTGAAGCAACAAAGATAAAGTGGCTAGAAAAATCTTTTTCTCCTGAAGATGTGAACGATGCTTTTTTAATCCTAGCTGCAACAAACGACCGAGCGACTAATCAAGCAGTCCAACAGGCAGTAAACCCCTACCAATTATTAAATTTAGCTGATCAGCATGAAGAATCGAATTTTATCATTCCCTCAGTTATGCGAAGGGGAAAGTTAAATATCGCTGTTACAACTTCAGGAGCAAGTCCAACCTTGTCCAAACAAATTAAGAAGCAACTAGAGGAAACTTATGATGAACGTTATGAATCTTATATTGATTTTCTCTTCCGTTGTCGGCAATATGTGTTAAAACATGTGTCTGATACTCAACAAAAGAAAAAAATTCTCTCTAGCCTTGTAGACGATCCCATCTATTTTAAAAGTGTAAACAGGGACGCTCTATTTTTAGAGTTGCTACACCAAGACTTGGATTGAAATTGGAAAAAGGGATACCAATCTTTTACGAATTGTGGTAAAATTACTTAGGAATTCGAAATATGTATATAGATAATAGATGATTTGAATCTTCTTGGAATGAAGATTCTTTTTGTTTTCTCATTAAAATGCACGGTTATGAGTGTTACCAGTGCCTTGTTTTCAAAAGGGAGAGGAAAAAAATGAACAAATTAACAAAAGAGCCTTTATGGACGAAATCTTTTATCATGCTGATGGTTGGTAATTTGTTTGTATTTATGTCCTTTCAAATGTTAATTCCAACATTACCACCGTATATAAAATCGCTTGGCGCATCAGGAATGGAAATAGGGTTAGTAACCGCTTTGTTTTCCATTGGTGCCGTACTTAGTCGTCCCTTTATTGGCTTTATGCTCGAATATAAGGATAGAAAGCCGCTTGTTCTTATAGGGGCAGTCGCATTATTAGCAGTAACCATTATCTATCCACTTTCACAAATTGTGGTGATTTTCTTGTTATTCCGTTTGATTCACGGTCTAGCATGGGGCTGGTCCACAACTGTTAATGGAACAGCTGCTGTAGATGTTGTACCAAATTCCCGTTTAGGGGAAGGGATGGGGTATTTTGGACTCTCTATTACACTCGGGATGATTATTGCTCCAAGCTTAGGGATTTATTTGTTCCAGGTCACAACATTTACAAATTTAATCTATATTTCTAGTATTCTTGGTTTAATTGCTATTGTTCTATTAATGATTGTTCGTTATCAAACACCAGAAGAAGTGAAGAATAAGAAAAAAGAGGATTTGAAGTTTTCGTATTTTGGGTCACTTATTGAAAAATCAAGCTGGTATCCAGCTTTTATTACCGTATGTGCCACTTTCGGGTATGGATCCATTGTTACGTTTATCGTTATTTTTGGAGAGGAAAGAGGAATCGACCAAATATTCTTATTCTATCTAGCGAATGCCATCATGGCTTCCATTTCTAGACCGATTGCTGGTAAGTGGTTTGATAAAAATGGACCAAGAGGACTTGTGTTTGTTTGTATGTTCTTAACGTTCATCGGCATGTGGGTATTATCCTTTGCTTACTCAAACCTTTTCATCGTTATCGCTGGTATCCTGTTTGGTATTGGATTCGGCTCATTAATTCCAACACTACAATCATGGACCCTTCAAAAAACCCCAATCGAACGTCGTGGAGTGGCAAACGGAATGTTTTTCTCATCCATTGACCTTGGAATTGGCTTAGGTGGATTAGTGTTCGGAGTGTTAGCGCAATTTTTAGAAATCGCTACACTATTCCAGATTTCTAGTGGTTTCTTACTATTAGCAATGATATTCACCTTATTTGAAGGACGAAAGAGACCTATCCCACAACAACAACCTGTTTCGTCATAAAAAGTAGACTGGGCTTACTGGCTCAGTCTATTTTTTTCTATGAAAACGGAAGTTATTTCATGTAATATAGAAGGTATATAGATAATTTTGGGGGTACATATGAACTTTGATCAGTATTTAGACAAATATGCAGAGCTTACTGTTAGAGTAGGCTTAAATATTCAAAAGGGGCAACCTCTATGGATTTCAGCTCCTACAGGTACAGAAGAACTGGTACGTAGAATTGCTAAGCAAGCTTATCTAACTGGAGCATCAAATGTAACGGTTCATTATCAGGATGAAGAAATTAAAAGGACACATTTTGAGTTAGCGCCTGAAGAACAGTTTCACGAGTTTCCTAAATGGCTGGTCGTAGGCTATGAAGAAATCATTGAAAAAAATGGAGCATTCTTATTAGTAGAAGCAGATGACCCAGATCTGTTAAATGGGATAGCTACCGAAAGAATTTTATCTTCCCAAAAAGCAAGAGGGAAAGCCCTAGTCAATTTTTATGAAGCAGTTGATACAGACCGAGTTTCTTGGTCAATTGTGGCAATGCCTTCTAAAAAATGGGCTAATAAAGTGTTTCCAGAGCTACCAGAAGAAGATCGCGTGTCAGCTCTTTGGGAGCGAATCTTTAAAGCTGTTCGTCTAGACTTAGAAGATCCAATTGAAGCATGGCATCAACATATTAAACAATTAGAGGAAAAAGCGAAGCAATTGAATGAAAAGAGATTTAATAAATTACACTATAAAGCACCGGGTACAGACTTAATAATCGAACTACCTGAAAAACATCTTTGGTTGTCAGGGGGAAGCACCAATTCTCAAGGAACGAAATTTATAGCAAACCTACCAACGGAAGAAGTTTACACCGTTCCTCATAGATTAGGTGTAAACGGCTATGTATCTAGTACAAAACCACTTGCATTCCAAGGAAATGTAATTGAAGATTTCAAGATTACTTTTAAAGATGGAAAAATCGTTGGTGTTGAAGCAAAGGTTGGTCAAGAAATATTAGAAAAATTATTAGAAACAGACGAAGGAGCAAGCTTTATCGGAGAATTAGCACTTGTTCCACATCATTCACCTATTTCTAGTTCTGGAGTATTGTTCTTCAACACCTTATTCGATGAAAACGCATCAAACCACTTGGCCATTGGCTCAGCTTATCCAACCTGCTACGAAGGTGGTACCGAACTATCGGAAAAAGAAAGAATCGAAGCCGGCTTAAATGACAGCATCGTTCACGAAGACTTTATGATTGGCTCCGAAAACATGGACATAGATGGAATAAAAGCAGACGGGACAGTAGAAGCAATATTCCGTAGCGGAAATTGGGCGTTTTAAGAGTAAAAGAACAAGTTGCCATGTGCACTTGTTCTTTTTTGTGTAAACTAGTCTAAAACGAAGAAAAGCTCCCACTAAGAGGAGCTTTTCCATTCATTATTTATTTTTAAAAAAGTTAAAATAAGCGTTTGCTTCATCTTCACTAGAGAATAGGTTTACCTTTTCAGCTACTTTAAAAGCAAATTCCACATAGGCATTACCTATTGCTGTTACAAAATGATCATCTGTTACCACATCTTCTTTTACATAAGTACCTTTGAATAGTGAAAATTGTTCATCTGTTTCGCCTACGTTAGAAGTGAATTGTTTTCCTTCTAAAACGCCAGCCTCAGCCAGTAACACAGGACCGTGGCAAATAGCAGCGATTGGCTTTTTCATTTCATGTAATTGTTGGATAACTGAAATTAAAGCTGCATTTCCCATTGCTGGATAAGAGTTACCACCCGGTACTACAAAAAGATCGACGTCATTTACATTTACTTCTGAAATAACTTGGTCATTAGCAATTCTAAAGCCTTCAGCTGATTTAACTGGTACATTTGAGCTTCCAACAGTAATCACTTCATGACCTTTTCCATTCATGATATATCCTAATACCATAGCCTCGAAATGTGCAAATCCATCATATACAAATACATAAGTTTTCATTATTATTGTTCCCCCTCAATATTGATTACTACTTTTCCAAATTGTTTTGCTTCTGATAGTTCCAGGTAAGCTTCTTTAATAGTAGATAAAGTGAATCGACGTTCCGAAATCATAGGCTTCATTTTATGTTGAAAATAAAATTGCAGGGCATCTTCTAATTCTTCATGTGTGACCATGCCTGTTTCAACATAGTAGGATAGGGCTGGAATTTCCTTTCCAATCGATCCTGTTGTTGAACCGAAAACGAGTAATCTACCGCCTTCAGCTATGATCTTTGCACTTTTATGTATGGACTCTTTGCCATTGCTATCAATTGCAACGTCAACGCCTCTCTGGTTTGTTAACTCTAACACTCTCTCAATCACATCTTCTGTTTTGTAATTAACACCAGCTAGAGCACCTAGTTTAATAGCTTCCTTAATTTTCTCGTCTGAACCAGAAGTTACATAAACTTTAGCCCCTTTTGCTACTGCAAGCTGGAGGCAAAATAATGCAACTCCGCCACCAATTCCTTGGATCAGGACGGTTTCTCCTTCCTTAATCTTTCCTTGAGTGACAACCGTTCCCCAAGCTGTACTTAAAGCAAGTGGGATCGCAGCTGCTTCTTCGAAAGTTAGGTAAGAAGGCTTTTTAAACAGTTTATTCGCTGGAACATTTAAAAACTGAGCGAAAGTACCATCTGAGGGTCCACCTAGAAACTTTAGGGAGGCCTCATCTTCTTCGATGAAAGGGTTGAGCATCACTTCATCACCAATTTGCCATTCGGTCACATCCGGTGCCATGTCGATAATTACACCAGCTCCATCACCACCCGCAATAAGCTCCTTCCAATCACTTGCCCAACTAGGACTGCGATTGATAAAAATGTCACGATGGTTAAGAGCAGCTGATTTCAACTGGATTAGAACTTCGCCTGCATTCATAGTAGGTACAGGAACTTCTTTTATGGAAATAGAGTTTTCCACTTTAGGATTTACGGTTACCGCAAACATGTTACACATCCTATCTAGTAAACTATGTATTTAATTTATTAATTAGTTAAACGATTGTTTAACTCTCGCTACAATTTAATAATAATTAACTAATTATAAATAATCAACACTTTTTTAAAAAAAATTGATATTTAATCATAATCCATGTAATGTAGAGATTATTAGGTTGTTCTTGAAGTATAGAAATTTTAAATTGGGAGTGTTAAGAAATGTCCTACAGACTAGTTCTTGATTCAACACCTCTATATGATTTTTGCCTTAGCTTTGGCATGTTTAAAAAACCATTAGGGTTGAAATTCTTAAAGATCCTTGATATTGGAGCAGACTGGAAAAAGAATGTGACAGAATTAGTTGGTGAGTCTTTTTTCGAAAAATTAACGACAGGTGGGGAGCTTCATTTTCTGGATGTGATTGAATTATTAATTGATGAAAGTCCAGAAAAGGGAAGTGTGAGAGGATTCTTAAAATGGTTAGAGGGTCTGGGGGCAGGTGAACTTTACGAATTACTAGCTCCTCATATGACACAAACGTCATTATCTTTTAACCTAGATGTAGAAAGAAACAGATGCGTTGAACTAATGTACGAATGGGAGGAAAAGTATTTTTCTACATTAAAGAAAATTGACTCCTTTAAACAAGACATAAACGAAAAGGAGAAGCTAATAAAGGAACTATCATCAGATGAGTTTATATTAAAAATAACCGGTGGTTTGGTGATTGAGCCATACGAAACGTTAGAAAAAGTAATTGTTACACCAACTTTGCATCATAGTCCATTATTTACTACGTGTACCTATGAAAAAGTAGTAATTGTTCGTTATCCTTTTTTTGAAGGAGACCCAACGGAGCTAGAGAGAAATAAAATTATAAATGTTGGTCGTGCACTTTCTGATGTGAACCGTTTAGAAATGCTCAAACTGCTTTCAACAGGGAAGTACAATATGACCGAAATAGCGAAGGCTATCAATACGACAAAAGCAAATGCTCATCATCATTTATTAATATTAAGAACAGCGGGACTAGTAAAATCACATGAAACAGGGGACAAGTATTTCTTAGACTATAGTCTAAATCAAGATTTCCCTAGCCTGCTGAAGGATGAATTAAATCAATTTTTTAACATATAGAGTAAAGGCTCTGGAATGATTTCATTCTAGGGTCTTTTTGTTTAAAGTATTTGTAATTAATTAGAGAAATACCACTAAAATAGTCGATTATAATAATATTATGTAAACTGATGTTGGTAAGACAAAACCACCCAACCAAAGAGGAGGGCGGTTCATAAATTACAGCTTAAACGAACTTTTCAATGAAACAATGCGATTAAATACTTTCTTCTCAGCTGTTGAATGTTTCGGATCCACATTAAAGTAACCGTGTCTGAAGAATTGGAACTTATCATGAGCAACGATGTCTTTCATGTTTGGCTCAATGAAGCCTTCTAACACTTCTAAAGAGTTCTTATTCACGTAGTCTAAGAACGTTTTACCTTCTGCTTCTTCTTCACTCTCTGTATTTTTATCCGCATCTAAAATGAGTGGTTCATATAGACGGAATTCAGCAGGGATAGAGTTCGTTGCATCTACCCAGTGAAGAGTTCCTTTAACCTTACGACCAGTAAAGCCGCTGCCACTCTTCGTTTCTGGATCATACGTACAATGAATTTCAACTACATGGCCGTTTTCATCTTTAATCACGTCTTCACATTTAATGAAATAAGCATGTTTTAGGCGTACTTCATTACCAGGGAATAGACGGAAATATTTATTTGGTGGGTTTTCCATGAAATCATCTTGCTCGATGTAAATCTCTCTAGAGAACGGAATTTGTCTCATTCCCATTTCTGGTACTTCTGGGTTGATTTCTGCATCTAACATTTCCACTTGGCCTTCAGGGTAGTTTGTAATCACTACTTTAAGTGGACGTAAAACACCCATTGTACGTGGAGCTTTTAGCTTTAAATCTTCACGTACAAAGTGCTCAAGCATGGCTTCATCAACAGCACCTGAACCTTTTGATACACCTGTTTCTTTTACGAACTCACGAATCGCTTCAGGAGTATACCCTTTACGACGTAATCCTGAAATCGTTGGCATACGTGGATCATCCCA
This sequence comes from Robertmurraya mangrovi, assembly GCF_034427655.1. Taxonomy (NCBI): domain Bacteria; kingdom Bacillati; phylum Bacillota; class Bacilli; order Caryophanales; family Bacillaceae; genus Robertmurraya; species Robertmurraya mangrovi. Next base: position 33,613 of record NZ_JAXOFX010000010.1, on the reverse strand, counting down.
ACCATCAACAAATCCTTCGTCCACTAACTGCTTTAATTTACGCTTACTCATTACCGTATTGGTAACATTCAGACGGCCAAACTCAATTTGTTGTGGTGTACTTTCCATCTCACACTCTTCAACAACCCAGTTGTAAAGAGGACGTTGATCTTCAAACTCAACCGTACATAGTGAGTGAGTGACATTTTCGATGGCGTCTTCTAGTGGGTGTGCAAAAGCATACATTGGATAGATACACCATTTGTCACCTGTATTATGGTGCGTAGCATGTGAAATACGATAAATAACAGGGTCACGTAAGTTAATATTAGGTGAGCTCATATCGATTTTCGCACGAAGCACTTTTTGACCATTTTCAAATTCACCATTACGCATGCGCTCAAATAAATCAAGGTTCTCTTCGATTGAGCGATTACGATAAGGGCTTTCCTTACCAGGCTGAGTTAACGTTCCACGGTATTCACGAATTTCCTCTGCCGTTAAATCATCAACGTAAGCCTTTCCTTTCTTAATTAAAAGGACTGCTCTTTCATACATTTCTTCAAAGTAGTCGGATGCAAAACGAAGCTCTTCCCATTCAAAGCCTAACCATTTTACATCTTCCTTGATTGCGTCCACATACTCTTGATCTTCTTTTAAAGGATTCGTATCATCGAATCGTAAGTTTGTTCTTCCGTTAAATTCGTCAGCAAGACCGAAGTTAATGCAAATCGACTTAGCATGACCGATATGTAAGTAGCCATTTGGCTCTGGCGGGAATCGAGTGATGATTTCTTTATGTTTGCCAGTTTCTAGATCTTCTTTAATGATGCTTTTAATAAAATTTGAAGAATTATGTTCCAACCTGTATCAGCCTTTCCAAATACTTTTGTATATATTATATATCAATAACACATTTTAAAAAAATTATCTATAAATCTTAGCATTATTGTTGTAAAAGATTCAAAAAACAATAGTATTATTGGTGAGTTGACTAAAATTGTACCTATATAAAACGTAAAAATAGTACAACACATGAACCCGTGATATTCTAAAGTTATCCATATAAAATTAGGAGTGTAAAAAATGAAAACGATCAAAGTTTATCATGTAGATGCTTTTACCAATCAAACATTTGGTGGAAATGCCGCTGGGGTCGTACCAGATGCAAAGGATTTAACCAATGAAGAAATGCAAAAAATTGCGAGAGAGCTAAATCTATCAGAAACGGCATTTATTTTACCAGCTAGAAATAATGACGCACACTACAGAATAAAATATTACACACCTACTAGTGAAATTGATTTTTGCGGACATGCAACCGTTGCTCTAAGTTGGGTACTTGGAACTGAGTTTGACTGGAAGCAGAAAACAGATGAATTACGACTGGAAACGAATATTGGCATGGTGCCAGTCAAGTGGTCCATAAATAACGGAGAACTTGAATCTGTGATTATGACTCAAGTAGTTCCGCAAGTGAAAGAATTTGATATTCGTATTGATGAAATAACAAGATTACTTGGAATAAACGAAAAAGACTTAGACAGCCAATATCCTATTAAATTAGCTTACACGGGGAACTGGCACCTGCTTGTTCCGATGAAGACAAGAAAAGCAATGGATGAGGCACTTCCTTTAATAGAAGAATTGGGTTCAATGAACAGAGAACATTTCATTAGCACAACCCATTTATTTACCTTTGAAAATGTGGATGACTGCGAGCTGTACACGAGGGATTTCGCACCAGCGGTAGGTATTGCTGAGGACCCGGTGACAGGTTCAGCGAATGGGGCACTTGCTGGTTATTTAGTTAAAGAAAATATTATAAAGCTAGAAGAAAATCTTCAATTTAAAATTGCACAAGGCCACAGTGTAGGCAGACCAGGAACACTACATATTTTTATTGACCAAACGGAGCAAGGACCGATTGTACGTGTGGGAGGTCAAGCGGTTATCACCATTTCAGGGACCGTTTTCATAAGAAATTAATGAAAAAGGGGTGGGTTGGATGGAGAAGGTAGACGTTTATTATCAATCAAGAGATGGAGTGAACATTCATTCACAATTGTGGAAAAGTGAAGCGAAACCAAGAGCAATTGTACAAATCGCCCACGGAATGGCTGAGCATATTGAACGGTATGATCATTTTGCTCGCTTTCTCGTGGAAAATGATTGTTTTGTTTATGGAAATGATCACAGAGGACACGGTAAAACCGCTGCTGCAAAAGAACAATTAGGCTACTTTTCGGATGAAAGAGGCTTTGACATCGTTGTAGAAGACATGTTGCAGCTTACAAATATGATTGAAAAAAAGCATCCACAAACCCCTATTATTCTTTTTGGTCATAGTATGGGTTCCTTTTTAGCAAGAAGATTAATTCAAATGGAGGGAACTAAATATTCAGGAGTCATTTTGTCTGGGACAGGTGGGGACCCTGGTTGGTTAGGGAAAGTAGGGATTTGGTTGGCAGCCCGGGAAGTAAAGAAAAAGGGGAAAAAGGCAGAGAGTCCTTTACTAGAAAAAGCGATCTTTGGAAGTCATAACAAATCGTTTAAACCTAACCGTACTGAATTTGATTGGTTATCAAGAGATGAGTCCGAAGTAGATAAATATATAGAAGACCCTTTATGTGGGAATAAGTCTAAGGCTGGTTTCTTTCTCGACCTATTAACTGGCATTAGTGCCATTAACAAAATGGAATGGATCAACCAAATTCCTAAAGATCTTCCTATCTATTTATTTTCCGGAGATCAAGACCCAGTCGGGAATTTTTCAAAAGGTGTGTTACAAGTCTTTAAATCTTATGTTGATGCTGGTATAAAAGATGTTACTTACAAGCTATATCCAAATGGAAGACATGAGATGTTAAATGAATTGAACAAGGAAGAAGTGTATAAAGACATATTAAACTGGATGAATGAGAAGCTCTCACAACATTAATGTGAGAGTTTCTTTATTTTTAGAAAAATCTGAAATAATTATTTAGCGTTTCTTCAATAGTAAATGCTGGTAAGTGACATAAAATATTCCCATTAAAATTTGTTTACAACGTAATATAATTGTAATAATACGAAAATATTCAGAAAATACAACGTTTCCAAAAACCTATAAATAAATTGTCAAAAGTTAATTTTAGGTTTAATATGATAAATTACCCAGTATAGTTCTATATTACCTAACACTCCAAGTTTTAGAGATACCAAGATGATAGATTTCTAGATAACATGAAGGTACATCAAACTTCGGGAGTGGACATCATGAGGAGAAAGCTATTAACGGTGGCAACAGCAGCAGGGATTTTTTTTACAGCATTTAGTGGACAAGCAAGCGCAAGTACATACAGTGTTCAATCAGGGGACACACTTTGGAAAATTTCTCAACAATACAAAGTAACCGTAAATCAACTAATGAGTTGGAACAAACTTTCTAGTTCAACCATATATGTAGGTCAAAAGCTAAGTGTATCGTCTCCGGTGACTCAGGCTTCAACGACAACATATACAGTAAAATCAGGCGATAGCCTATGGGGGATTGCCACTAAAAACAATATGACGGTAAGTCAGCTAAAATCTATTAATAACTTAAGCTCAGATATTATCTATGTGGGTCAAGTTTTAAAACTGAGCCAAACAACAACTACAACAACAACAACAGCTGCTTCCGTTTCAAAAGTAGATCAACTGATAGCTGAATCAAAGAAATACATTGGAGTTCCTTATGTATGGGGTGGAAGCTCTCCTTCAGGGTTTGACTGCAGCGGATATTTAAACTATGTATATAGCAAAGTAGGGATCTCTATCCCTAGAACAGTTGAAACAATCTGGAGCGCAACAAAGCCCGTTTCCTCTCCACGTGTAGGTGACCTTGTATTTTTTGAAACTTATAAACCAGGCCCGTCACACGCTGGGATTTATATCGGTGATAACAAGTTCATTCATGCTGGGTCTTCAACAGGAGTAACGATTACAGATATGAATAACTCTTACTGGAAAGCGCGTTACTTAGGAGCGAAAACTACATTCTAATACATGTTGAAAGCGGTTATGTACTTCCTAGTATGCAACCGCTTTTTTTCTTTCTAATCTAAAAGCCTAGTAAAATTAAATGGATTTGGGTGTTCGTTTGAGTCCATTTTTCTAGACTCTGTGCACCATCCCACCCATCGCTTTATATCATATTATAAAAAGAACAGATGGGAGGGACCAAAATGGACACGACTAGAAACGACTCAAGCAAGGATTGTCTAATAGAGGCATTATTAGAATTAAAGGCACTTCAAGACTTCATTTCCAATTCCTCGACAAAATACTTTGGTAAACTACTCCCGAAATTGATTGGGGCGGATACGATTCCCTTCTTTTTATCAACAAAAGAAGGTCTTCTTACATTGACAGGTGACGATTTTAATAAAAAAACAGGCAAAAGCACTTGTTTTTCTACAAAATATTTCAGAATTGAATCCATCCTGAAGGAATCTGGATGTGTGATTGTCTCTTTATTAATGCCGCTCGATATACATGGAGAGCATACGAAAAATATATGTGACTGCATCCAACTCAAAAAGACATCTACGTGTGTCACAATTGATTTTTCATGTATATGCGCAATTCAGCCTTTAGAGCTTGAACTACTCAAAAGAAAAATCATTGTAGAGCCGAAATGGTAATTACTTAGTTGATAAAATACAAAAACCCTACATGTGCTAGGGTTTTTTCATATTCATATATTCAAGAGTAGGATGAAAGGGGGGATCCTATTTTTAACTTTTCTTTATTAATTTTGCTGCAATTTCCTTCGGTTCTTTTGCGTACATATCTCCTTTAATGAGAACAAGAGTTTGGTCATTAATGATTTTCTTAAGATATCGCACGACTTGATTACTATTGCCAAAGGATTTTACGCTACCTTTAAATCCTCGACTTAAAGCACGCTTGGCCATTCCTTTTGCAAAAAAACCCATTGTGATTAATATATCTATATCTTTCTTTGCGATCATATCCCCGGCTCGATCATGAATATAGTAACCCCAAGAACCTAAATCTGTGAGACTGCTTATGACAACAATCTTCTGTTTTCCTTTCCCCATTGTGCATAACACATTTACTGCTGCTTCTATAGAAGTGGTGGTAGAACTCCAAGTATCATCAATAATCGTTGCACCATTTACCCCTTCGAAAAATTGAAGATGCTTCCGTAAAATCGGAAAAGCTTCAAGTCTTGAATTTGCTTCTTCAATACTAATTCCTAATTCATGAACGGCTGCAATGGCACAAACAGCGTTATATACTTGATGTTCACCAAAACCTGGTACAAACATAGAATAAGTTTGGTTTTTATAGGTTAGGGAGTAGTTCATGCCATTTTCTGTGAAATGAATATCTGAAATAAAATAATCGGCCTCAGCTTTTTTTCCTATTTTTACGATTTTCCCTTTAAAATGAGTAAGATTAATTAAGTTACTATATTTATCATCAGCATTTAAGATTAATGTACCATCTTCCGCTATGGCATCAGCCATTTCTGCTTTTGCTAAAATATATTGATTGATGGTTTTACAATAATTCAAATGATGGGTGCCAATGTTTGTGATAATTCCTATTGTCGGTTCGTAATATTTACTGGCAGTTAATATGTCTCCTGGAGCTCCAACAGCTGTCTCGAAAACAGCCGCTTCTGTTCTTTCATCTATGCTAAAGAGATACTGTACATGCGCCGTCCGGGAATTATTACTGCTTTTTGTAGCTACGACATTCATACTTTGTTCTAGAATATATTTGGTCATTTCTTTTGTCGTAGTCTTTCCACTAGTACCTGTGATAGCAATAACAGGTAGCTCGAACATGCTTCTATAATGATGGATAAAGCTCCAATAGGCTTGATCTAAATTCTCAACTTGGATGATGGTAAGACCAGAAAGATTTTCTAATTCCCTCTTTGTATTTAAAGGTTGAGTTGTAACGATTATTAACGGGAAGAATTTACTTAATTTGTCCCAATTTAAAATAAGTGTAGTGGCGAAAAAAACAGTATGTGTGTTCTTTATTTGTTTTAACCGATAAGCACAATGTTTGACTATCTCTTCATCTGAACCATGTACAAGAGTTCCGTTAATAATATTTCTTATATATTGAACCGAAAGTGATTTCAAAAATATTTTCACCCCTTTCCGTTATATATCATATTCCAATCGTGAGAGAGGTGGTTGTACCTTAGACTAGATAGGGAATAAAATAGGTTGATAGACGAGCTTAGAATAAAATGAATCAGTGTTTTGCTGTTTTTTCAGAGGATCTATATTTAACGGCTGTGGAATTAATTAGCTTATACATGGTTTTGTCTTCTAATAAATGAAACATTGCCACGTCAGGGACATAATTCACTTCAATGATGTAAATTTCTCCTTTTTCGTCAATCGCCATATCATATCCAAGTCTATGAAGTTCTGGATTAGATTTAAGTAAGTGGTTGGAAGATATTAAGCAGACCAGATTCAACTTTTTCATTATTTTTAAAATAGGTTTCTCTTTTATGGAGGAAAGTTTTAAACCTTCTTCTAGAGGGAAGACTGATTTGGCAAAGTTTGTGACTACGAAATTATTACTTGCTACTTTTATTAATCGGCCTGTTATGAACCATGGTAGCTCTTTTGATTCTTTTTGTACCATTACTCTTATATCGAATGGATTAGATTCAACTGAGGCGAGTGAAATTTTTTTTTGAACTAGATACCTTTTAGTAAAGTATTTTTTATTTAAGTATTCATACAGCTCATCAAACGTTTGAAAAGTTACTTTGTTCTTCCGGAAATGATATTCTAACGTTCCGTCTGATAGAGTGGTAATTTGAATGACTCCTTTACCCCATTGACCCACACATGGTTTGAGGATGACCTTGTTAAATTTTTTTAGAAAGTTTGAGATGGAAGAGGGAGTGGCTAGCTCTGTATCGGGCAAATTAGCTCTAACTTTTCTATTTACATGAAGCATATTATATTGAGTCCACTTGCTTGAAGGAGGGTGTAATTCTGTCTGATTTATCCAAACTTTATCTGATAAATCAAACCCAATAGTAACAACAATCAACTGGGTATCCTCATAATAAGCCCCTAATTGCTCGGCGATTTCCAAACAAATATTTTTTACTGTGAACCTTTGGAAAATGCCTAATTCAATATGGTTCATATAAGGTAAGTTTGATTTAATTTTCCATTTTGAAGAGGGATTTGGTCTATAAAGTGTTAAGATTTGTTCATTTATATAATCCCCGACCTCATTTGAAGGTGTAATCTGTTGTATGATGGATGTTTGGTCTTTGGGTAGAACCTTTATTAAGTAATCAAAACAGGCTTGTTTTCCCTCCAAAATCTTTTTTTCTTGAGGAGTTAAAATCTCAAAAGTATCTAAATCTATTGAATAAACGAAGAAGGTACGGTATCCAAACGAAGGAGTAATTTTGATGTTTTGATATTTTTCAAGAAAGTCAAATAAAGTATCAATTGAGAAAATCTTTGTATCTAACAAATAGGTTGATAGCTTTTCATTTTTCTTTAATATTTGATATTGCTTCCATTTTCCTCTAGAAATTGTTGACAAGGTTTTTCCTCCTTTCTATTAACATATAAAAGGCTGACTCCAAATAGGAGCCAGTACAAATAACTGACACTCTACTGAATCAGCCTATTAAAATGATTATTCGCAGCCTAAAGCGATAATAGAACCTTGGTCAATTGTGTTTGCACCAGTTTGATCAAAGAAACCAATGATTTCAAAACTTTGAACGATGTCTACAGCTGCTTGTTCAACTTGATCTCTAAATACCGCTTCAAATGGGAAGGTTTCACCATTTACTGTTCCGAAACCTTCAACGGTAACTTCACAGTTTTGCCCTTCTCTTCTACATACTACAGTAGTAATTTCTGTTGCTGTAAAAGTGAAGCTATTATCTGTTCCACCTTCAGTTTGGTCAAATTGTAAGGACAAAGTAGAAGTATCTAGACGGTCTACACAAACATCAGCTAAATAAGTTAGGCTTCCAGTTACAGTACCCATAACACCTTCGATCATTACTTGGTCTCTTTCAACAAAAGCATCAACTAATACACCACAAGAACATACTAATCCCATATATTCATCTCCTTTTTCATATTTTTGTGATATCACACTGTTAATATATGAATGATAAATAGAATGGAAAGTGCTCTTGTCCAGTTAGTTGAGATCTTTTAAAAATATACTCTTGCCTATTTTAAATTGTTCTTGTCCTAGTTTAAGTTAAAAAAACTCATTACATATACACATCTGTCAGTATCAAAAACCCTCCACTATGAATGTATTATTATAGAGTTCTTATTAAAGGAGGGTTTACATGACACTGATCGGGATGTTACATCACCGAAAAGATCCTACTACCGTCATCAAATCATATGCATATGCAGCCGTTGCTAAGGCTGAAGGAGCGAAATTTGTATACTTTACTCCTAAATCTGTAAATTTTGTTAATAAAACAATAAAGGGTAAAATACTTGAAAATGGGAAATGGATCGATAAATTGATGCCTTTTCCTGATGTCATTTATAATGCAGGAAGTCCAGAAAAATTAGCCGTTTCAAAAGAAATTATCAATAAATTAAAGGAAATGATTCCTTTTACTACTCATTCAATCGGCAATAAATGGAATGTAAATGAAAGGTTAAAGGAAGCAAAGGATTTTGCTCAATATTTGATACCAACCGAAATCGTAAAAAACACAGATATTTTCTTTAAATTCATTAACGCCTTTGAAAATATTGTATTTAAGCCGATTGATGGACGTAAGGGACAAGGAATCCTTTTCATTACGAAAAAAGAGGATGGATTTGAATTAAAATCGGGCGCTCAAGTAGAATTACTAAGTAAGATCCAATTAAATAATTTTGTTCAAGCAAAAATTTCTAAGGAAGTATTTATTGTTCAACCCTATATCAATTCACGGACTAAAACCGGTCAAGTTTTTGACTTCCGACTTCATGTACAAAAAAATGGAGAAGGGAAGTGGGTAATTACCACCATTTATCCGCGAATTGCTCCAATGGGATCGATTATAGCCAATATTAATAACGGGGGATATACCAATTATTTAGACCCGTTTTTAAAACAAGAATATAATGATGAAGCATTTAATATAAGACGAACGTTAGAGCATTTCTCTTTAGCTCTAGCTAATCATCTAGATGAACTTCAAATGGTCCAATATGGTGAAGTAATCGATGAAATAGGGGTAGATATTGGTTTTGACCAAAACCAAAAAATTTGGATTTATGAAGTAAATTGGCGCCCAGGATGTCCTCCTGCTTTCTATTTAGAATTAGATGTGGTGATTAACACGATCCAATACGCCATTTATTTAGCTCAGAATCAGCAAGAAATAAGAAATAAGATTCAAAGGGCTAAACGAAATAGTATTAAAGCAAAAGGGAATATTCCAATTATCGCCATTACAGGCAGCGCAGGGAAAACAACGACAAAAGCTTTTGTTGCATCCATTTTATCGAAAAGATGGAATGTGTTTGAATCCAAAGACTACTGGAACACAACGGAACATACAAAGAAGCATGCGGCCGAAATTAATCCAAGTCATGACGCAGTTGTTCTAGAATATGGAATGGCCTATAAAGGAGTCATTACAGAGCATTGCAGTATCATTCAGCCAAACATCAGTATTGTCACGAACATTGGCCTTGCTCATGTTGGGAACTTTGCTAATGATGTAAAAGGGATTGCTCATGCGAAATCAGAGTTAATTCATGGAATGGAACAGGATGGAATTTTAATCGTAAACAATGATGATGATAATTCACGATATCTCGAGACAGAAAATTTTCAAGGAACGATTATTACTACTGGAATTTATACTGATGCCGACTACCGAGCTTATAATGTGGAGTATGCCGATGAAGGAATGAACTTTAAAATGAAGCTTCGTGGGAAGGAAATTAAGCTTTTTATTCCTATATTGGGAGAACACCATGTGTATAATGCCGTAAATGCAGTAGCGATTGCCGATTATTTAGGATTTTCACCGATGGAAATTAAACTAGGTCTCATTTTCAGGAAGCCTCCACGTCGAATGACCATTTACAATTGCCGCGATCAAATAACCGTAATAGACGACACCGTTCACTCCCATCCACAGGCTGTTAAGGCAGCACTAGATGTAATCACGAATATAGCTAAAGGCCGAAAAGTAGCAATTCTAGGTCAAATGCGTGAACTCGGAGACTTACGAGAAGAAGAATACCGAAAAGTAGGCGAGTACGTTGCACAACTTGGATTTGATATGTTAATTACTTACGGTTTTCGAACAGATGAAATTGGGAAGCATGCCATAAAATCGGGAATGAAACCAACAGATGTTCATCATTTCTTGGATCGTGAGCAATTGCATGATTTGTTACAAAAAACAGTTCAAGCTGGAGACACGATATTAGTAAAAGGAGCTAGTAAAACTAATATGTTTGATACGGTTAAGTTTCTTGATCAAACATATGGAGAATAGAAGTTGAAAGTGAAAACCCAAATGTGTGATATTTGGGTTTTTTTTAATCAAAATAAAAAAACTCCAATCTAATGGAGTTTTTCATAGAATTAATATTCTTCTACCATATGGAACTTTATTTCATTTGCGGCTGTTTTGGCAAGTTGCTTTGCTTCTTCCATGCTATTTCCTTTTGCAATGACGTAGGCATACCGGTGCCCCATAGACAGAGGAGGGGTTAGTAGAGTACCTTTTTTCGGTTTAACATACACCTCAACTACACCTGGTGAATGGGTTGCTCGATTTCTTCCAGTCACTTTTTCTAATATGCCTTTATTTGAGACAATCAAATGTTGAGTAAAAACAAAGTTATTCGTTTTTCTGTGTAAATAAGGTTCTTCCCCTAGATATAATTTAATGGTTTCTTCGACTAAATTAAACCCGAAGGCTGCCTGCAACATTTTATTCATGGCTCCACCGGAGATTCTTGGATTAATCTCAATCAACTTCCAACCGTTTTTCGACCGTCTCATTTCAAGATGTAACGCACCGTTATGAAGATTTAGTCTAGTTACAATCGATTGGAGAACTTGGTTAATCTCTTTCTCTAACTTGTCAGGAACTTCAGCTAACACACCATATCCGGTAACAATAAATCTCTTACCCTTTGTGATTTCTTGCTCAAGAACCCCAGCAATATGGATTTTTCCATTATGAATAAGTGCTTCCACTAAATACTGATCTCCGTCAATATACTCCTCAATAATAAGTAAGTCTTTTGGATATTTTTCCTGTAACTTAACTAAATTTTTTTCTAATTGTTTTTTATTTTCTGCAAGGAGTGCATCCTTAGAGCCAGTTGATTTTGGTGATTTGACCATAACAGGAAAGTCTAAATTAGGTATCTCATTGATTGATATCGTCTTACCAGGAGATAGGATATGAAATTTTGGTGTATAGGATTCATTTTCCAATGCTAAACGTGTTTCTTGTTTATTTTCCATTTTAAAAATAGCTTCGGTTGAAGCATAGTTATGACAGAATTCATCAGAAAGAGTAGACGCTGTATGAACAGATGAATCTACAAAACTTAAAATGGCCAAAATTTCTTTTCCCTGAAATTGGAGTTTTTTAATTTCTTTCCTCATTTCAGTTATATTTTCTATATCAATATAAACCAATTCGTGTATATCTGGATATTGTTGCCTCTGCTCTAATTGTTTCTCCCTATTCGTGAAAACAACCGTGAAATACCCTAATTGCTCCGCCGCCTTAATTGCTTCTCTACTGGAACCAGATTTGTTTGTACCGATAAAGACAATTGTTTTCAAACTTACTCCTCCCAATTGAACTTAAAACATCAACTCGGTATATGTTATGTACTACATTCAAATGTGTATAGTTTTCTGTCACTAAAAAACCAATATTTTCGCTAAAAGAAAGAAGAAGGGACAATATAATGATGTAGAGAAAAAGCTGTGTTAAAGTAAGTGGAATTTTCCACCGCAAAAAAAAGAAGCCAGTGGCTTCTCTCAATTTGTTTAATTACTATTTTACGATATTATAAAGCTCGGCGTGCTGTTACGTAGTTCTTTTGAGCCCATGTTGAACTTAAATCTTCAGTAACGACACCCTTCGTAGTTGGAGATAAATGTACAACTTTGTTATCTCCAACATAAACACCAGCATGTGTAATGGTTGTACCTAGGTTATTTGTAGAGAAGTACACTAAGTCACCCTTTTTAAGATTAGCTTTTGAAACGGCCGTACCAATTGAAGATTGTGCTGAAGCCATTTTAGTTTTTAAATCAATTCCGTATTGTTTAAATACATAATACGTAAATCCAGCACCTGTAAATGTTAAAGTGCTCTCGTTGTAAGTGTAACCAAATTTAGCTTTACCAGTTAGATTAGTTGCAAAGCTTGCAATTTTATCTTGAGTCGTTGCTTGTGTTGTTGTTGTTGGCTGAGTAGTTGTCGTAGTGGTTGTACTTTCAGTAAACACGCGTTTTGCTGTAATAAAACGTTGTTTATAGTAATCTACGAATAAAACTCTTGTTAGAACTTTCCCTGTTGAAGGAACAATAATTCTATGGTCGCCCGCATAAATACCTACCAATGATGGTGTAGTTGAACCAATTGTGCTACTAAAGAAAACTAAGTCACCTTTTTTAAGGTTAGTTTTTGACACAGTTGTTCCTTTTTTCATTAGTTCAGTTGTACTTGTTGTACCTAAAGTAACACCATTTGTTTGGTATACATGATTGATATAACCATTTCTAGTGAATTGGTTCGTGCTTGGATTGTTAGTAGAACCAATGACTGCTTTTTTCATTAACTCATAAGAACTATCAACAATTTTGTCACCTTTTGTTGCTGGGTTAGCCGCTAGTAGGCTAGGTAATACACGACGAGCTGTTACATAGTTCGTTGTGTAATAAGGCTTGCTACTCATATCAGAAATAACAATGTTTTGCTGCGGATCAGCCATGTGAATGACTTTATTATCACCAATATACATTGCTACGTGGTCAGAAGGATCTGTATTAGTTTTATTTGCATCAAAGAAAACTAAGTCACCTTTTTGTAATTGGTCTCTTGGTACATAGACACCTTGTTCTAACATATAGTTTTCATTATATGTTGCAAGGTCAACTCCATTTTTCTCAAAGATGTACATTAAGAATGTTGCACAAGAGAACTTATAAGGATAAGTTGGTTTGTACTCTGTGTTGCTGTAAGTTGCTTGTCCAATTAAACTTTTTGCTGTTTGGATTAATTGATCTGCTTTAGCATTTACCGCTGTTTGGTTATTGTAAGGATTTACTACCGTTGCAGCTGAAGCTTCAGTTACGTTAAATGCAGGGATAGAAGGGATAGCCACACTACTAAATGTAAGTGCTAGTGCTAATGATGTTGTAACTAATCCTTTTTTCATGTGTGTTACCTCCTAAGATTTGAATTCAGTTTGTTTCGTTTCGACACAACTGATTCTAACACACAAATGAAAAGGGGACGTTCGGAAATATGTTCCAAGTCCCCATTGTTACAAATATTACTTATAGAAAGCCTTGTCTCTCATGAACAAGATAGTTGGTTTACAGTTATATTACAGCTTTAAATCACTTGCTAACTGTATCATAGACCGGCTGCTCATCGGTCCTTTAATTAATAAATGAGTATTTTCATCTAACTCTTTCATAAGAAGTTCTTTAATTCCATCTACTTTTTCAAATATTTGAACATTGCCTTTAAATTGATCCCGTTTAGCTTGTCGGGCAATTTCGACTGCCTTATTTCCAATCGTAATGAGTGTATGAATGTCTTTTCCTGCAATGAGAGATCCTATTTCTTGGTGAAACCTTTTTTCATAATTTCCTAGCCGATTAATATTACCTAGTAAGACAATTTTCTTTTTTCCTTCACTAATGTGATCCATTACATTGAGTGCTGCTTCAATAGAGGTAGGATTAATCGTCCAAGTATCATCAATTATGGTGCTTCCATTAATACCGCTAGATATTTCTAGATGTCTTTGCATGTTTTTAAAGGAGTGAAGTCGATTGATCGCTTCTTCAATGGAAAGACCCATTTCGTTTACAGCAGCTATAGCAGCTAATGCATTATACACTTGGTGCTCTCCGTAACCTGGTACAAAAGCGGTGTAAATCTTATTCTTATGTCTAATGTCAAATTTCATTCCATCTTTAACATAATGAATATTTTTTGCCTGAAAGTCACTGGAATTCCCTTTTCCGAAGTAAATAATTTTCCCCTTATAAGAAGCTAATGAGATTTTCTTAATATTTTCATCATCAACATTTAATATTAATGTACCACGGTACTTTAGCCCCTCTACAATTTCTCCTTTTGCTTGTATATAACCGTCAATTGTTTTACACCCATCTAAATGGTGTGCCCCAATGGTTGTAATAATTCCGATGGTTGGTTGGTATATCAAGCATTGATGCTTAATATTACCAGGGTTCCCAAGACCAGTTTCAAAGACAGCTGCTTTTGTTTGGTGATCAATGCCCATTAAATAAGGAAAAGATCTTCGGGGTTCATTTTTACTACTTTCGGTTGCCTGGACTTTTCGATCAACACTCATCATTTGTTTAATCATTTCTTTTGTCGTAGATTTCCCGCATGTACCCGTAATCGCAACGACAGGAATATTAAATAAGCCGCGATAATAATTAACAAACTTCCAGTAAGCCTGTACTACGCTTTTCACTATTATGATTGTGGTATTTTTACCTGCCTTCTCCAGTTGATCTTTTGGTTTATCAGTAATTACCACACATGGAGCTTTTCTATCAAGTTCCGCCCAATGAACTTCATCTCTTCTATAAACAAAAACTAAATAGTGCGTACCGGTAACGTCGTGGCGGTTATTGACGACGGCGTTCTTTACATACCACTGATCTGAACCACTAAACAATTTGCCTTGTAGTAATTTACATATATCACGAACAAGTAATGGTTGCACTAATAATCTCCTTTCTCTACCTATAATGTTTTGTTCAAAAAACGAGGTAATGAATGATTCTGCCATTCTTATTATATGAATCACCTTGGTTAACCGTTTGTACATCAACCTAACAAATGGGATTAACTAAGAACTGTTTACAATGGTACAAATAAACTTTGCCACTTAAACCTACACAAAGATAAGTGATCAGAATAAATTGATTATAGAGTACTGGATAAAGGTGGAGGGTATATGGTTCATAAAATAGGAAAGCTTGAGCAAAGTGTATTGTTTTTACAAGATGATCGAACAAAAAACTATTTCCCCGAGACAGTTGAATATCGTAAAGAAAAACTAGAAGACTTTATAAAAGAATATCCTTTTATCTATGTTAAGCATGATAGTTCTGGACAAGGTAGAGGCGTTTTTCGTATTTCTAAATCAAAACAAAAGGGTTTGTATCATATAGATGGATATACTTTTTTTGGGGTCGAAGTAAAAGCACTTAAGAGTGTTAACGAGATTCACAAAATATTAAATCCTTTTGAGAAATTTGGCCGATTGGATCCATATATCATTCAAGAAGGTATTACAAGTACGACACTAGCTGGTGAACCATTTAATATAAGAGTGCATGTTCAAAAAACGGAAGAAGGATGGATTGCTAGTGGGATGTGTGCTTCCTACGCTTTACCGGAACATATGGAACATGGGGTCATTAATACTACTAGAGGAACAAAATTAATTTCCATTGAGGAACTATTAGGAGACAAACTAGGTCTAAAGGGTGAGAAGTTCAATCAAATGAGGAAAAAATTAGGGGATGTGTGCATTTCAGCGGCTATGGTTACAGATGAACAATATCCATGTCTTGAGATTGGAGTAGATATCGGAATTACTCCATCCGGACACCCTATGATTTTCGAAATCAATACAACCCCAGGAATTAAATCATTCTACAAACTCAATCAAGCTATGTGGAATCATATTATGGACATTCGGAGAGCAAGGTTAAAAAAACAGTGAGCTGCTTATCACTCTATGTTTTAGTCATTTAAGGCTAGGATGTAGAGTTTTTTTATTTGATTAAAAGTAGACTAAGTGAACATTTGCGTGTCGGGGCTGACCAAGGTGCTTCTGCTCCTTGTCCAAATTTCTCCATATTCTCCAATGAGACCGGATATTCTGGCTTGAGAGCTTCTTAGAACAAATTAGATTGGTTTGGTAGCGCTTTCACTCACTAATTGAAGCTTTTCCTTATGACATTCTTAAAACCCCTTGAATCTGAAATTGAGGATGTTAGTATAAAAAATGTTCACGAAAATTAAGAACAAAAATACGAACAACATGGGAGAGATGACATGTTAAAAAATAAAGTAATTGCGTTTTTAGGTGCAGGTTCTATGGCGGAAGCAATGATAGCCGGAATTGTAAACGGTGGTAAAGTTCCTTCAGATCAAATTATTGTTAGTAACAAAAGTAATCAGACACGTTTATCGGAACTGCAAATGGGCTATAACATACAAGGTGTTCAAAAAGATTTAGTCCCTTACAAGGAAATCGATATTTTCGTTTTGGCCATGAAACCAAAGGATGCCGAAATAGCCTTATCATCTTTGAAAACTCACATTAATCCTAATCAATTAATATTATCCGTTTTAGCAGGTATATCCACCTCATTTATGGAAGGACATCTTCATCCCACACAGCAAGTGATTCGCGTGATGCCGAATACATCTAGCATGATAGGAGAGTCCGCTACCGCTTTATCCCCAGGAGCACATACTACAGAAGAGAATATTTCAATAGCAAAAGAACTGCTTGAATGTATTGGAGAAGTCTTTATTATCCCTGAAGAAAAAATGGACATTTTTACAGGAATTGCGGGAAGTGGCCCAGCTTACTTTTATTACTTAATGGAACATATGGAGAAGGCAGGTACTGACGCCGGATTGGACTCTGAAACGACACGCCAAATTATCGCTCAGACGATTGTTGGGGCTGCAAAAATGGTTCAAGAACAAGAGGAAACACCATCAGAATTAAGAGAAAATGTAACATCTCCTAATGGAACAACCGCTGCAGGACTCGAAGCTCTTAAGCAACATGGAGGCGGAAAAGCCATTTCTCAAGCCATCCATCACGCTGCTAATCGTTCCAAAGAGATTTGTTCACAACTAGAAAAGAAAAATTCGACTGCAAATCAGTCAAAGAAAGCTATGTAACTGGAAATAGAATGTCTATAAACGGTAATTTAAACAGGAGTGATAGGATGACCCCAGATACAGCCCCACAGCGGGTAGTAATAAAAATCGGCAGCAGTTCCTTAACAAGCCGACATGGTGAAATAAGCCGTAGAAAATTAGAGAAACTGGTAGATGAAATTGCCCTTTTGAAAGACATGGGACATGAAGTTGTTTTAGTTTCCTCTGGAGCGGTCGCTGCTGGCTATCGTAAATTAGGTTGTCTTGAACGCCCGAATACGCTACCTGAAAAGCAAGCAGCTGCCTCTATTGGGCAAGGATTATTAATGGAAGCCTATTCAGAATTATTTTTATCCCACGGGTATGTTGCTTCCCAAATTTTGATCACAAGAAGTGACTTTTCAGACGAGAACCGTTACAAAAATGTTCGAAACACCCTTAATGTGTTATTAGAAAGAGGGATCATTCCAATCGTCAATGAAAATGATACAGTTACCATCGATCGATTAAAGTTTGGTGACAATGATACGTTATCGGCAAAGGTAGCTGGACTGTTGGATTCTGACCGATTAATTATTTTATCTGACATTGACGGACTTTATAATGCTGATCCAAGAAAACAACTACATGCGAAATTGTTGGAGAAAGTAACAGAGATTACTCCGGAAATTGAAGCGGCTGCAGGAGATTCAGGAAGTTCCGTTGGGACAGGTGGGATGAGATCAAAAATTGAAGCCGTTAAAATTGCGATGGCTTCCGGTATCACCACTTTTTTAGGAAAAGCAGGTATACCCCATGTATTGATGGGAGCTGTGAACGAAACAGCAAGAGGAACTTATTTTAAAGTAGAAGCCCATATGGTTAATCTGAATCAAAAGAAGAAATGGATTGCCTTTAATTCAGGTCCTGAAGGGGAAGTCTTTATTAACGAAGAAATGACCCATCAACTTATCAACATGAAACAGGGTCTTACTTTAACAGGACTTATAAAAGTTAACGGTCCATTCGCTAAAGGGGCTGTTATTCGGATTTTAGATCAAGAAGGCTCTGAGTTAGGCTTAGGGGTTGTCAATTTTTCGCATGTCGAGTTAGAAAGATGGATGAAACAAGATGTGATTCCACATCCAACAGAATTCGTTGTAAAGGCAGAGGATTTTGTTTGTCACTTAGAAGTTTCATTGTCTGTAGGCAGTTAACGCTATTAGAGAGGGGAATTAGATGACGATATTAAGAGAAATGAATGTTAAAGAACAAGCAATAGAGGCAAAGAAGGCAGCTAAAATAGTAGGATTATTATCAAGAGAAGATAAGGACGAAGCACTACATGTGTTAGCCGATACGTTAGAAAAAGAGTACAAATACATCCTTAAAGCAAATGAACTGGACTTGGAACGAGGGCGTAAAAAAGGCTACGAAGACGCTTTTATGGATCGATTAGCCCTAACAAAGGAAAGAGTTATTGAATTTGCAGACGGGTTAAGACAAGTTGCCACTTTAGATGACCCAACAGGAACAATTTTATCGGAATGGACTTTAGATAATGGGCTAAATGTACAAAAAGTGACTGTTCCGCTTGGTGTTATAGGAATGATTTATGAAGCACGTCCAAATGTAACGGTTGATGCAACCGGCCTCGCATTAAAATCCGGAAACTCCATTATCCTTAAAGGTGGATCTTCTGCTATCTCTTCAAACAAAGCCATTGTCGAGATCATGCATCAAGCACTCGAAAAAACAAATATTCCTAAGGAAGCGGTCCAATTTATTGAAAGCACGGACCGAGAAGCTACGAAACAATTATTCACGATGAATGAACATATTGATGTGTTAATACCTAGAGGGGGAGCTTCGTTAATCAATAGTGTGGTGAACAATGCAACGGTCCCGGTTCTTGAGACAGGGGTTGGAAATTGTCATATATATATTGACCATGAGGCTGATGTTCAAAAAGCATTAAATATTTTAATCAATGCGAAGACCGATCGCCCTGCCGTATGTAACGCTGTTGAGACCGTGATTATTCAAAAAGATTGGTTAGAGAAAAATGAAGAATTACTTACCTCTACATTTAAAAAGCACGGAATAACCGTTCATGGTGACGAAAGGGCATTACAATGCATTCCGGGCAGTATTCCAGCAAGTGAAGAGGATTGGGCCGATGAGTACTTAAGCTTAGAACTAGCGGTTAGAGTTGTAAACAACCTTGAAGAAGCTGTTGAACACATCGATCGCTATGGAACAAAACATTCTGAAGCGATTATTACTGAGAATTCCGAAACAGCTTCCCTATTCCTACAATTAGTCGATGCTTCGTGCCTCTATCATAATGCCTCTACTCGTTTTACAGATGGCGGAGCGTTAGGCTTTGGTGCAGAAATAGGAATTTCCACACAAAAGCTACATGCCCGGGGTCCGATGGGATTGCCAGCATTAACGACTGTTAAGTTTATGATGAGAGGAAATGGGCAGGTAAGGTAACAAAAGACCCCATCACATCCAATTGTGGTGGGGCATATTCTAACCCTTACTTATTCTTTTCCATTCCATTCCACTTCTTGTTTAATTCCAGCACCAAAGTTATTATTCACTTTTAAATCGTACCCCTCATCTCGCGACCCAACATGAATAATATCTTCTACAGCTCCTCTTTTACTAGCTCTTCTAATTTCACTCTCACTACTTTGTACATCTTCTTTTGTCATTAGACCTCACCTCAGGAGGTAGTATTTTTAGTTTCTGGTAAAATTATTCTTAAATGACCTACAACAATACTTTAGAAAAGTAGGAAATACCGTTTACGAAGACCCATTATATATGCGAAAATAACCATTAATAATAGGTTTTATATCAATGTATAAATAAGTAATGAATACATGACATGGGGGAATGAACATGGAAATCGGATATGTAAATGGAAAGTATGTTTCTTTAGATGAAGCGGTTATTCCTATTGATGAAAGAGGCCATCAATTCGGAGATGGGGTATATGAGGTTATTCGATTTTATAATGGTAAGCCATTCATGTTAGTTGAGCATGTAGAGAGATTGATCAATAGTTCTAAAGCGATTAGATTACCAATTGAACAAAGTGTAGAAGACTTTAACCAATTAATTTTACAGGCAGTCGAAAAGTCGGAGCTAAAGGATTGCAATGTATACATACAGATTACTAGAGGAATTGCAACAAGGCTTCATTTATTTCCGAATGTTCCCGTATCCATTACGATGACGGTAAGAGAAGCGAAACCTCCAAAGCCAGAAATGAGGGACAATGGAGTCAAAGCCATCATTCTTGATGATGAACGATGGGCAAACTGCTATATTAAATCGTTAAACTTATTGCCCAATATTTTGGCTAAGCAAACAGCAGACGAAGCAGGTTGTTATGAAGCGATTTTAAACCGAGATGGAGTTGTAACAGAAGGAACGAGTTCAAATGCCTATATAATAAAGGAAGGAAAAATTTTTACCGCTCCATTAACGAAACAAATCCTTCCGGGAATTACAAGAATGGCTGTAAAACGGATAGCGGAAAAGCTAAATATTGATTTTGTTGAAGAACCATTTACTACAGACCTACTTCTTTCTGCAGATGAGGTATTTGTGACTAGCACCACATCTGAAATCATGCCAATTGTAAAAATTGATGATAATTCTATTGGAAACGGTGTACCAGGACCTGTCACCAAAAGGCTTTATGAACAATTTCAATTAGAAATAGCTGCACTATAAAAATGATAGTAGTAAGGGGGTTTCGAGTATGAAAATTATAGACTTTCATTGTGATGCCTTATTAAAACTTTATTTATCAAAAGGAACTATTTCATATAAGGATGCACCTGAGCTTGAAACGAATAAACAAAGGCTGTTGAAAGGGCAAGTACAAGTGCAATGTTTTGCCATTTGGATCGACCCAGATATCAAATCCGATGAAAAATTTCAAGCCGCACTAGACCAAGTAGATTTATTTTACCGAGAAGTGCTAGGGAAAAATTCAGAAATGCTTCATATTAAAGAATGGTCAGATTTTGACCGTATCGGAGAAGGCCAAATCGGCGCAATGCTCACTCTTGAAGGTGTAGACGCAATCGGAAATGATTTATCTAAATTAAGTATTCTCTATCAATTGGGAGTCCGTTCGGTCGGTTTAACTTGGAATAATGCCAATTTAGCTGCTGATGGTGCAGGGGAACCCCGTGGTGGAGGACTCACTTTATTAGGTAGTGAGATTGTTCAGTTCAACAATGACCACCTCATGTTAACGGATGTTTCTCATTTAAGTGAACGCGGATTTTGGGATGTCATGGAACTAGCAAAATACCCTATTGCAAGTCACTCGAACTCTAGGTTTCTTTGTGATCATCCAAGAAATTTAACGGACGAACAGGCAGTTGGAATGTTTCAAAAAGGTGGTTTGATTCATGTAGTATATTGTCCTGATTTCGTCGTGGAGGGTGGTAATGCTACCATTGATGATTTAATCAAACATATTGACCACTTTTGTTCGTTAGGTGGAGTGAATCAAATTGGGTTAGGATCCGACTTTGACGGAATATCGACTTTTGTTAAAGGACTAGAAGATGCATCCAAGAGTCAAACTCTCATCAATGAACTATTGAAGCATTTTAAAGAGGATGAGGTAAAAGGGTTTGCTTATCAAAATTTTTTAAATCACCGCCCGGGTTTGAGAGGATAAGATAATGAAAGTACGAGAAAAAGGTATTATTGGTAAAATTTCACTTAGAGCTTTAAACCACTTATCTCAAAGCGAAACAACTAAAGGACGGCATGAACGAGAAGTGCACCGTATCCTTTTTAGCATATGAATAACAGAGAGATAGCATTTATCTATCAAGTGCTAGCACTTTAATAGCAATACTATTTGCTTTTAAAATAGCAAAACTCCCTTAATAAAAATTAGGGGAGTTTATGGTATTTATAAAACCATTTTTGATTGTACGTAGTGATAAAGAAGATTCGCTGTATTTTCAATGGAAGATTGATGTGTACGCTCGTACGCATGAGACGAAT
Source organism: Robertmurraya mangrovi (assembly GCF_034427655.1). Classification (NCBI taxonomy): domain Bacteria; kingdom Bacillati; phylum Bacillota; class Bacilli; order Caryophanales; family Bacillaceae; genus Robertmurraya; species Robertmurraya mangrovi. The sequence goes on along the minus strand of NZ_JAXOFX010000010.1, from coordinate 11,412 downwards.
CAATTCCCGGTCCAATTAAGCCGTGAACAATATCATGTCCTGAGCGAATAGCAGCAGATGCATCAGAACCGTAATACGGATAAATATCTAATTTATAACCAATTTCATTTTCTTCAGCTATTTTTACTAAATTTTTTCTGAACTCATAGTGATATGGTCCACTCGCATCCTTCACACAAATAGAAACAGTATACTCATCTGTAGACTGACCATCACCCATTGCTCCCATATCAACAGCCAAATATTCAACCGTTTCAGGAGTAATATTAGAGTTACCACCATACCCAATTTCTTCATTATTTGAAATAAGGAAATGAGTGGTATATGGAAGAGTAATATTTTCCGCTTTCACTTGTTTAATTAATTGAAGAAGGATTGCCACACTTGCTTTGTCATCTAAGTGGCGAGATTTAATAAAACCACTTTCTGTTACCTGCACTCTTGGATCAAATGAAACAAAATCTCCTACTTCAATACCGAGTTTACGAACATCTTCTGCATTATGTACCACTTCATCAATACGAACTTCCATATTTGCTTGGTTGCGTTCAGCTTTACTAGCATCCTTGTAAACATGTACAGATGTTTGATGCATAAGAATCGTTCCAGTGAATTTTTTCCCTGAGCTTGTTTCAATTTGGCAATATTCACCCTCAATAGAGTTATAAGTAAAGCCACCAATTAAATCTAGCTTTAATCTACCACTAGGCTTAATTTCTTTTACAATCGCCCCAAGCGTATCCACATGGGCTGTAAGCATCCTATGATTCTCGTTATCTGCCCCGTGAAGAGTAGCAATTAATCCGCCTTTACGGTTTCTTTTTGTCTCAACACCAAGCTCTTTTAAGTATTTTTCAACATATGTAATGACCTCGTTTGTATTCCCAGATGGGCTAGGAATAGAAACTAACTGTGTTAAAAGATGAATAGTTTCCTCTACATTAGTTTTTGTCATGATGAAGCCCCTTTCAATTATTCATATAGACATTATACATTTAAATGTTTAGAAAGTAATAGGATGATTGTTTATAAGCCTCATTTGTATAGTAGTTTTTTACATAGTTTGAAATATTGAGCGGAAAGGAACGGACAAACTATAATAGCAAACCTTTTATTGAAAAATAGTAAAAAACTTACACAAATCCCATTTATTAAGTAACTATGTTTTGTTATCATGTTTAGGAAGAATGATTCACTATATTAAAATAAATATTTTATGATGTTCACATATTGAGAAATATATATAGTTGTTTTTACATCTATTGGAGGAAACATGATTAATTCAGCATTGTTTAAAGAAGTATTTTATCAGTCTAGGTTACCTCAAGTATTCGGGCCCATTGATTTAACTACCATGGTATTTAATCACGCTTTTACTGACTTTTTAGGTTATAGTTTAGAAGAACTTCAGCATTTAAGTGTAAAAGATCTATCTCAGGAAGAAGATTTTATAAAAGACTATTATTTATTAACCCAATTAATAGAAGGTAAAATTAAAGAATACCAGTTTCAAAAACGTTTTTATCATAAAAACGGAGATATCATGATCGGTCAATTACAAGTTTCTTTAATAAAAGATGAAGAAACGGGACAGCAGTACATCCTCGGTCAGGTTTTTGATTTAACGGAGAAGATTGCTATTGAGCAAAGGAAGAATGAAAGTGAGAAAAAATACCGACTTTTAGCGGAAAATTCCTCAGACTTTATTAATTTACATGCAGTCGATGGGACATATGTATACGTTTCTCCGTCAATCAGTTCCCTTGGCTATTGCCCTGATGATTTGCTTGGGGAAGACCCTTTTCAATATATCCATGTTAACGATCTTGAAGAAGTTAAAAGATTATATGGCAAGGTTGTGAATAATGGGGAGTCTGTACTGTCAACTTATAGGTATAAAAAGAAGGATGGTTCTTATATTTGGTTAGAATCGACCATTAAGGCAGTTTCCGATGAGCAGTCTGGTGAAGTCACTCAGATCATTTCGGTTACTAGGGATATTGAACAAAGAATGAATACCTATGAGTTATTGAAAAAATCTGAGAAATTAGCTGTTGTTGGTCAGATGGCCGCTGCTGTTGCACATGAGATTCGCAATCCATTAACTCCTATTAAAGGATTTATGCAACTCTTATCAACAGGAGGAACTTTGAACCCAGCCTATTCAACCATTGTGTTAAACGAGATTGATCGGATTGATAGTATCATAACTGAATTTCTAACATTGGCCAAGCCGAATATGGAAAAACAAGAAATAATCTCCATTGATCATTTAATCAAAAGTGTCATTCAACTCTTGTTACCACAAGCGATGTTAAAAAATAAAGAGATTTATTTTTCCATACCGGATATAAATTTAACTACATTTGGAGATACAAACTCATTAAAACAAGTTTTCATTAATGTTATTCAAAATGCACTTGATGCAATTGAAGAAAAAGGAAACGTTCACATAAAAGTATATCAAGATGAACAATATGCTTGTATAGAAATTAAGGATAATGGTTGTGGAATCCCAAGTGATCGAATCCCTAATCTAGGTGAACCCTTTTATTCCACAAAGGAAAAAGGTACAGGACTAGGGTTGATGACAAGCTTTAAAATCATCGAACAACATGAAGGAAAAATTAACATCGAAAGCGAAGAGGCCAAAGGAACGACGGTATATATTTACTTGCCTATAAAGTAGCAACAATAGACTTAAGGAGCCCTAAACAGAGACAAAGAACCCAAAAATAGGTTCTTTGTCTTCTTATATATAAATTAATTAACGCCAGCCCTTATTTAATAATACTTTAATAGCAATAAAAAGAATGGCTAAAGCGAAAACAATAATGGCGATGGCCCCTAGTACAGTTAAGAAGGCAGCAATACTAGAAACAAATGCAGGTGTACCAGAAATGGTGGTAACAACAATTAACGCAAAACCTGCTAGGATGGCAGCTAAAAATAAATAAGCAGCATGATACATGACTATCCCTCCTTTACTAACCAACATATGAAGGGAAACCGGGTTTGTATAGACGAGTATCCTAGGTCAACTTGGGTGTTTTCATTATCCAACTAAAGTATGAAACTAAATAAAATTCTTTATAGAGGTGTAACCATATGGAAATGACACTTAATTTGGAAGAAATAAAATCAATACATGCTTATCGTAATCAATTAACAGAGTTATTAATGGAAGTAGTGGAAGGTGGGGCATCAGTTGGATTTTTACCACCTTTGAAGGAAAAGGATGCGGAGGAGTATTGGGATCATGTACTAAATCCAGACGTTATATTATTAGTTGCAAAAATGGACAACGAAATTGCTGGAACTATTCAACTCCATTTATGTATGAAGTTAAACGGTGATCATCGAGTGGAGATTGCAAAGTTAATGACACATCCCAAATTCAGGCGTAAAGGAATAGCTCGATTTCTGATGAATGCAGCTGAAGATCAAGCCAAACAACTGGGGCGAACATTGGTGGTTCTTGACACTAGAGAAGGAGACCCTTCCAATGATCTATATTTATCATTAGGTTACGTTAAAGCTGGTCGTATTCCAAACTTTGCAAAGTCTGCTGATGGAAGCTTCGATGCAACGATCATTTATTATAAGTCCCTTTCATGTTAATAAAATGTTAAAAAGATAGGTGAAGAAATGAATAATCTACCTGCAACGGTTCAGAAGGTTTTAGACGAACATCTTAAGCTGTTGGAAACTAAGCTCCCGAACTTTCTTGAATCTTATTACTTATTTGGCTCCATTGCGCTTGGTTCTTTTAATGAAGGACATAGTGATATTGATTTTATGATTGTTACCTACAGGGAACCTACCGAAAAGGACTTACAAACACTGAAGGAAATACATTCCGAGTTAAATAAAGGATTTCCTAGCATTCATTTAGACGGGATATATTTAACGAACAAACAGTTAGAAAATCTGGGTGATAACCAATTTCAAACCCCTTATTTTAACGAAGGTCAGTACATAGGAAATAAGCAACTTAATAAGAACCACATCGATTTTTTTCAATTGAAAAAATACGGACTTGTTATCAAGGGAAAAGAGATTAAAGCGTATTCCTTTGAAGTGGATTGGGACGTTTTATCAGCAAACATCGTTCAAAATCTAAATGAATATTGGCTTCATTGGAGGTTAAAAGCTGGGAAAAAGTTTTCTTTGAATTATCTTAGTATGCTTTTTCAATTGGAGTCTATTGAATGGGGAGTTTTAGGAGTCACACGACTTTATTATTCCTTAAGAGAAAAAGACATCACTTCAAAAATAGGTGCAGGGGAATACGCCTTGAAAGCCGTACCATCGAAGTGGCATAATATTATCCAAGAGTCCATGCGTATAAGAAAAAATGAGAAGAAATCCTATTATCTCTCTCCCTTTAAAAGAAGAAGAGAGGCACTGGACTATATGGATTTTGTCATTAGAGAAATGAATAGAGTTAATTGATAAAAAGGTGTTTCCGTATATGGAGACACCTTTGCTTTTATCGGGGATTTAATTCGAGGCTTTTCCCTTCCGTAAACCTTCTATTAAAATAAGTATAAAAATATTGAACAATAGGACCTAAGGTTAAAGTTACTATAATTGTTCCCACTCCTATTGCACCCTTAAATAAAAAAGCTAATATTAAGGCCAATCCCTCACTAATGATTCTTGAAATTCGTAAACTTAAATGAAAACGTTTCGATATAGCAATCATTAAAGTGTCCATTGGACTAGCCGGGAACTTTGCTTGAAGATAGATCGCTACTCCAATCGCCAATACGAAGATACCAATAACAAGAGTAATGGCTTGGATAAAAATCGCTTTAGGATTAAATGCATTTAATATGATTACTAACCAAAAGTCGATTAGCAGTCCAATAACAAAAATCGTACCAGCGGCTAAAATTTCAGGACGTTTCTTTAATAAGAAAGCATTTATGAACATGAGAATGATTCCGTTTATAAACACAAAGGTTCCAACTGATAAATGAAAGGTATTAGATTCCCCAACCGCTAATGCATCCCATGATGATGCTCCTAAACCTGCCTTAATGATAAGAGCCACACCAAGAGTTAAAATGAGTAATCCAATAGTGAAATACGCTATCCTTATTTTCATACTTTCTCCTCTATTCTTATTGTATGGATATCTTTATCTTCCCCCTTAAGATCTATTCCATCCCTTTATTCAAGGAGTGATTCTATTGAACAAAAGAAATACATAGAATATTGTGAAAAGGGAAATAAAATAATTGACTTTAAACCAACTTATATAGTAGGATTACTATGAAATAACTAAATATGATTCTTATCAAGAGTGGCAGAGGGACTGGCCCTGTGAAGCCCAGCAACCATTGGATTTTTATTCAAAGGTGCTAATTCCAGCAGAATATTAATTCTGACAGATGAGAAAGAGTACGCAAACTTCTTCTTGTCGGAGAGGTTATTTTTTTTGCTCTGGAATCATGATTGAATCATCAAAGATATTTACATAGTTAGGGGAGAAGAGAGATGAAATACGGTTTTTGGTTACCGATTTTCGGAGGATGGTTGAGAAATGTTGAGAATGAGAGTATGCCTCCAACTTTTGAATATGCAAAAAAAGTTATTCAATCGGCAGAAAAATGGGGATATGATACCACTTTAATTGCTGAACTATATTTGAATGATATAAAAGGTCCAGAGCATGATTCTTTAGAAGCTTGGTCTACAGCAGCTGCACTAGCAGCGGTTACAGAAAAGATTGAAATCATGACAGCGGTTCGACCTGGATTTCATAACCCGGCTGTAACAGCAAAAATGGCAGCCAATATTGATCAAATCAGTAATGGACGCTTCACTCTTAACGTTGTTTCAGCATGGTGGGAAGAAGAAGCTCGTCAATATGGTGGGATTTTTACAGAGCATGATGAAAGATATGACCGTACTGAGGAATTTATTGATGTTTTAAAAGGCTTATGGACAGAAGATGTCTTTAATTATGAAGGTAAATATTATTCGATTAAAAATGCTCATTTAGCACCTAAGCCTGTACAGCGTCCAAATCCCATTCTTTATGCTGGTGGAGAGAGTCCGCGCGGAAAGCAAACAATCGTCAATACTTGTGATGCATACGTGATGCATGGCGGTACCGTTGAAGAAATTCAAGAAAAAGTAAATGGTATGAAAGATCTGCGTGAACAAGCGGAAAGAACTCCTCTTAGCTCTTTCGGAATGGCGGCATACATTATTTGTCGCGATACAGAAGAAGAAGCCCAAGCTGAGTTAACTCGGATTACAGATGTAAAAGAGTCTAGTGCTTACGCAGGATACAAGGATTTTGTCGGTAAATCACAGTTAGAACAACAAGTAAAACTATATGATTATTCCGTTTCAAATCGTGGGTTAAGACCGAATTTAGTTGGAACACCAGAACAAATTGCAGACCGTATTCTTTCCTATGAAGAAGCTGGCCTTGATTTGCTACTGCTTCAATTCTCTCCTCAGCTAGAAGAAATGGAGCGCTTTGCAAAGGATGTCATGCCTTTAGTTGAAGCAAAAAGAAAGCAAAAACAGACGAACTAAACCATTATATAAATAGATGAAAAAGGGGTATTCAAATGAGTGAAAAAATCTATATTATTCATGAAAATAACGAATGGACAGACCATTTAACAAACCGATTAAAAGAACTTGAGCTTCCATATGAAGAATGGTTCTTACATGAAGGAATTGTCGATTTAACAACCGCACCACCAGAAGGTGTCTTTTATAGCCGTATGAGTGCTTCTTCTCATACTCGTGACCATCGTTTTGCCCCTGAACTAACAGAATCTGTTCTGGCTTGGCTTGAAAGACATGGACGTAAAGTATTTAACGGTAGCCGTGCTTTAAGACTAGAAGTGAGTAAGGTTAATCAGTACATGGCATTAAATCTAGCAGGTGTATTGACTCCGAAGACGATTGCAGCTGTTGGAAAAGACCAAATTATCGTGGCAGCAGAAACGCTTAACACAAAATCGTTTATCACGAAGCATAATCGTGCCGGAAAAGGACTCGGAGTACAATTATTCCATTCTATTGATAGTTTAAAAGAATATGTTTATGGATCTACATTTGAGCTTCCTGTTGATGGTATCACCCTTGTTCAAGAGTATATTCAATCTCCAGAATCGTATATTACAAGATGTGAATTTGTTGGAGGAAAGTTTGTCTATGCGGTTCAAGTGGATACTTCTGAAGGCTTTGAGCTATGTCCTGCAGATGCTTGCCAAATTGGGGACCTTTTCTGTCCAGTTGGTGAAGAAACGGAAGAAAAACCTAAATTCCGTATTATTGAGGATTTTAACGACCCAATAATCGAAAAATATGAGCAATTTTTAAAAGAAAATCAAATCGCTGTTGCAGGAATCGAGTTCATTCGTAATGCAAACGGTGAAATCTATACGTATGATGTGAATACAAATACGAACTATAACTCAGATGCGGAGAGAGTGTTCGGGAAGTATGGAATGTTAGAGGTAGCTAAGTTTTTAGGTGAACAACTAAAAACTAATTATATTAAAGCTTAGTACTGCAAAGTCCCATCTCCATTTCCTTTCATTGCATGATTTATAACCTTAAGGGTAAAATGAACTCATAACTTCTATCTTGGTCATAAGGGTAGATTATTATAGAAAAGAGGGATGAAGATGGGAGAATGTAAACTAGATCATTCAATGGAAGACGTTAGGCAAAAATATGAGTCACAAGCGGAATTTTTACCATCTGATATGAAATCATTATTTGAGCATTTTTTCTCAAAAGAGCACACCCAGGACATATTAAATGATGTGTTTCATTTGTTAAAGAAATACGATTTGTCCTCTCAAGAGGAAAGAGAGCATCGAGACCGTAGACTATATATGGTATTAAAAAATGTGTAAATTTAGCGGGGGCTGTCCAAATAGTCAGTAATATGACTTTTTGAACAGCCCCTTGTTTTTTTATTTAAAATAATAATTTCTTTCATTTGTCATAAAAACTTTGTAAATTTTTATAATATTCAGAAAGGATTATGAAACTTTTTGTCGTATTAATGATATAAGACAGTAAATTAAGGAATGATTACATGCTTGTTGAAAAACTACTATTACACGTATTAATTACCGTTGCTCCTATCCTATTATATAATTTCTTTATTGAAAATAAAAATATAAAAATTAAGTCAGCTATCTGTGGTTTACTACAAGGTATTGCTGCTTCTCTTTGTATGATTTTTCCAGTAGATGTCTTTGGGCTATCTTGGGATTTGAGGTATATACCTTTAGTTATGGCCTTTTTATATAGTGGTCCTGTTGCAGGTGGAATAGTGTTTGCTTCCATTGTTATTACTAGAACATTTATAGGAGGGGAGACCCTTCCTTTGGGCTATATCAGCGCCGTTGTAGCAGTGATTGTACCTCTTTACTATTCAAAGAGATTTTTGGGGTTTAACGTCGAAAATAGAGTGAGATTAGCCGTTTTGATCGGTCTTTGGCCAGGTTTAGTTCAATTAGGAATTTTATGTACGTGGGTTTATTTTGTAGGAACAGCAATGAACCGTGGTTTAGAAATGTTATTCTACATTGTCATTTTTGGATTTATCAATCTAGCTTGTATTGGTTTAGTGGCAAAGCTTAGTGAAATGACTATTGAGAGACAAATGTTGAAAGAGGAAGTTCGTCGAGCTGAAAAATTTAATACTTTGGGTGAGCTAGCAGCATCGATTGCGCATGAAGTAAGGAATCCGCTGACAGTCGTTAAAGGATTCCTGCAACTCATGCATCAAAAGGAGCAAGGACAAAATCGGGATTATTTAACTTTAGTATTGAGCGAGTTAGGTAGAGCAGAGTCCATCATTACAGATTATTTAAACTTTGCAAAACCTCAATTTGAAAAAGTAGAGAATTTTTCCTTAAAGGACTTAATTCTCGATGTGCATCAGTTAATAGAGCCACTCGCAAATCAACAAGGGGTTGAGCTTAAGTGTACCATTCAGTCGGAAGTGCATTTGTTCGCTGATCGTAACCAAATAAAGCAAGCGCTTGTAAATATCATTAAAAATGCTATTGAAGCTTCGGAACAAAGTGGGTTAATAACCATTACACTTAGTAAAGAAGACGAGTTTGTACATATTTCCATCCAGGATAACGGAAAAGGGATGACGGAGGATCAGCTTCAAAGAATAGGAACATTATTTTATACGACGAAGGACAAAGGGACTGGTCTTGGTACCATGGTTTCGTTAAAAATTATTGAGTCCCTTCAAGGAAAAATGACCTACGATAGCAAAGAAGGAGTAGGTACGACCGTTTCGATTGTCCTACCTGTTTTAAAAAATATACAAGTCTATTAAAGTGAAAAAGGGGTTGAGTAACCCCTTTTGCTATTGGAGTGTTTTCTTAAACACAAAGCTAGGTTTTTCATAATTCATTTTATGTTCATAAAAACGATGAGCATCGGTTCGGAATAAAGCGGAAGATAGGGCAATCGTTTCGCAGTCGTTTTCTTTCCCCCAATTTTCGAGATAGGATAATAGTTTTTCACCATAGCCCTTTGAACGTTTTGAGTTGGTTGTGACTAGGTCATATACGTAGACATGTCTACCATAGTATAAGTTTGTAATAATGGAAACACCTGTTACAGCTACTAGTACATCCTCTTCATATAAGGCAAACATTTTATAGCCTTGTAATTCCATTTCATTTAATAATTCCAAGTAAGTTGTCTCAGTCAGATGCGGCCTTAATTCATGCATCACATTAAAAACCTCTAACCAATCATCTTTTTCTAATTGTTTAATAATTACCATTTTAATCAGCACTCCTCTTTACAATCCCTTATTTCAAGATAATCTTAAAACAATTTTGTGCTTTCTAAAAGAGTCAGTTTTATTAAAAATGATGGGGTCAGTCAATGGGAGTTTTGCTTTATTACTTAGTAATCCGAAATTTTTGATTAATTTTATTAATTAGGTCTTCTCATGTTTATCGTCATTTGTTACATTAAATAGTATTATGAGATTTTCAGAATTATTAACGTACTAGAATAACAAAACTTGAGGTGTTTTTCATGAAGAGAAAGATTAAAGTTGGAATGGTGGGAATTGGCGCCATTGGAGAAAGAGTATTAAGAAAATTTCAATATCATTCAGGTGTAGAGTTAGTCGCCGTTTGTGATCGAAATGAAGAACGCCTTAATGCGGTTAAAGAAGAATTTGAAGATGTTCTTTTATATACAGATCATTTAGAAATGCTTTCAAAAAGTGAACTAGATCTTGTATATGTTGCTGTACCTCCAAAGTTTCATCATAAGATTGCTTTAGATGTCTTAAATAAAGGGATTAACATATTCTGTGAAAAACCGTTAGCGAATTCGCTTGAAGAAGCGAAGGAAATGCTAGAGGCAGCTTTAAAAGCGAATGTCATTCACGCTATGAATTTCCCGATGATATACAGCAATGTGTTCCAAGTATTAAAAGAGAAAATTCAAAAAGGCGAAATTGGTGAAGTCAAGAAAGTGGAAGTGAACCTACACTTTACTAGTTGGCCACGTCAATGGCAAAAGAACGAATGGATTGCCAGCAGAGAGCAAGGTGGCTTTATTCGTGAAGTAGCGCCACATTATATTCAAATGATTTATGACATTTTCGGAAAAATTAGTAACGTACATTCCTTCGTTGATTACCCTGAAAACGTGGAACTATGTGAAACAGGGTTTATTGCTAAAATGGAATTAGCTAACGGAATTCCTGTTCTATTCAATGGTTTAAGCGGAATTGGGCAAAAAGAACACCTTTCCTTTAAGGTATATGGAGATCAAGGGACCATCGATCTTACAAACTGGAGCCAACTAACGCAAAGCTCAGCAGACAAACCACCTGTGACGCTACCAATCGAAAGAACCGAACAAATGGATATCGTCATGGAGCTAGTTAAGGCAATTGAAGGAAAGCCAGCGGTAGTTGTATCATTTAATGATGGTTATGAAGTACAGAAAACTTTAGAAGAGATTTTAAAAGGATAAAAGTTGACTCAAGGGGTTGTTGAATGACGGCTCTTTTGAGTCTTTTTTGTTTTCGTTGATTTTGATCTATTTTTAATATTTTTTAAAAAGGTTATCCTAATATTTTCCGCTGAGTTGATTGGAGTGGAAGGCGCGAAGACTCCTGCGGGAGCAGCGGGACAGGCGAGACCCCACAGTCGCATTCGACGAGGAGGCTCGCCGCCCGCCCCGCGGAAAGCGAAGCGCCTGGAACGGAAATCAACGGACAAGTAAGTAGAACCACACAATGAAGTGACCCCTGTCAAGTAGACAGTGATAAAAACGCAAATTTAAGCAGCCTGAGTTCTGTATATATAAGGACTCAGGTTATTTAATTTCTTTTGAAATCTCTGGTAATTATAGAATCGTATGTAT